>DATEBC010000431.1:0-11209 GCA_035288065.1 Sedimentisphaerales bacterium
AGGGTTTCTCATAGGCTGGGGCTGTGTGGCGGCGATCATCTACTCGGTCTATCTTATTGCAGGAGGATAGCCGAAGTGCTGCACAAGTGTAGTACGGCATCACATTTGTATTTGTGGCTTGTCATTCCCGCGAAGGCGGGAATCCAGATTGTAAAGAAGTGGATTCCGCGTCAAGCTCCGCCCTGAGCGCGGTCGAACGGGTGCGGAATGACAACCTACAGATTCGATTGTTACGGAGTAGTGGTATCAGAAGGATTGTTTTGAGTCTTGCTGTGGTGGCTGTTATGTTAGTATCTTCTTCTCAGGGTCTATCAAATGACTTGCCGCCGGCGGTTCTCAAGGGCGGTTTTAATTCTTTCCAGACGCCGCTGCCGAAATCGGCGGAGTCCTGGGAGAAGCGCAAGAGCGAGCTTCGCAGGAAGTTGTGGCGGCTGCTCGGCGATTTGCCGGGGCTGTTTACGCCAAAGGCTGCTATTGAAGAAAAGCAGTCGAGAGACGGGTATTGGCTGGAGCGGTTTACATTCGATAACGGCACCGGCGATACCGTTTACGGCTATATTCTCATACCGTCGGGGCACAATGGGCGGGGGCCTGCTATTCTGTACCACCACCAGCACGGCGGAATGTATGAGCGGGGCAAGGAGGAGGTGATAACCAAGACATATACCAAGCTGGGCTTTGCAACGGGCGAGGCCCTGGCGCGGGCGGGCTATGTGGTGCTCTGCATCGATGCTTATGCGTTCGGCCAGCGGCGGTTCCAGGGGCCTGCGGGCCAGAGAGAAGAAGGAGGCGCAGCCGAATCGGCGCTTTTCAAGACGTTTCTCTGGGAGGGAAAGACGCTGTGGGGGATGATGGTGCGGGATGATTTGCTGGCGTTGAATTATTTGATATCGCGGCCGGAAGTCGATGGTGGGCGCATTGCGGCGATGGGGATGAGCATGGGCTCGACGCGGACGTGGTGGGCCGCGGCGCTGGATGAGCGGATTAAGGCGGCGGTGAGCGTATCGTGCCTGACGCGGTATCAGAACTTAATCGCGCACGGCGATGTCAGGCTGCACGGCATCTATTACTATGTCCCGAATATGCTCAAAGAAAAGATAGATACCGAATCGGTGGTTGGGCTGATTGCGCCGCGTGCGCACCTGACGCTTACGGGCGATAAGGACGACGGCTCGCCTGCCGACGGCGTGCGGATCATCAATGCCTTTGCCCAGCACGTCTATAAGCTCTACGACAAAGGCGACAATTTTCGCGGTGTGCTCTATGAGGGCGTGGGACACGAATATACGCCGCAGATGTGGGAAGAGACGTTGGCGTGGCTGAAGAAACACCTGTGAGCGGATGATCGAACTGTAGTGAGCCTGAAATTGCGAAAGGAATGGCTATGAAGCGAATCTGGTTGTGGATTTCAGCGCTGCTTGTGTGCGTTTCGGCGGCGGGGCCGGTTTTCGGGGCGGAGAAGCTGTACGACGTCCGTGACTACGGCGCAGAGAGCGACGGCAAAACGCTGTGCACAGAATCCGTCCAAAAGGCGATAGACGAATGCTCGAAGAGCGGCGGCGGTGCGGTCTATCTGAGTGGAGGGACATTTGTATCCGGGACGATTGTGATTAAGAGCGGGGTCACTCTCAGACTGGAGGCGGGGTGCACGTTGTTGGGCAGTGGGGATTTGAGCGACTATCCGCCTAAGGTGCAGGAGTTTCGCTCTTATACGGACAATTATACGGACAAGAGCCTGATTTACGCAGAGAAGGCCGACCGGATTGCAATTACGGGCCTGGGGACTATCGACGGGCGAGGGGCGGCATTTGAGGGGCCGTACAAGGTCCGGCCATATATTATCCGATTCATTCAGTGCAAGGGCGTGACGGTCGAGGACGTCACCATAATAAACTCGCCGATGTGGGTGCAGCATTATTTGGCGTGCGATGAGGTATATATAAGTGGCGTGACAGTCAGAAGCCGTGTCAACGGGAACAACGACGGCATAAACGTTGATTGCAGCCAAAACGTCAGAATCTCGGATTGCGATATATGGTCAGGGGATGATGCAATTGTGCTCAAGAGCACGGCGGAGCGGCCGTGCAGGAACGTGGTTGTGAGCAACTGCGTTTTGAGCAGCATCTGCAACGGTCTGAAGATGGGGACCGAATCGAACGGCGGATTTGAGAACATCGCCATTTCAAACTGCGCCGTATATGACACGCGACTGGCGGGGCTGGCGCTTGAAATTGTTGACGGGGGGACGATGGACCGCGTGGTTATATCGAATATTACGATGTCCGGCGTCGGCGCGCCGATTTTTGTGCGATTGGGCAACCGGGCAAGGCCCTTTATGAAGGATATGGAAACGCCTGGGGTTGGGGTGATGAAGAACATCACGATAAGCAATATTGAGGCTAAGAGCGCCAATGCGACGGGCTGCGCCATATCCGGTCTTCCAGAGAAGAGGATAGAGAATCTCACTTTGAGCAATATCAGGTTATCGTTTGACGGCGGCGGAGCGAAAGACGAAGCTGCGCGGGCGGTGCCTGAGAAGGAGACGGCGTATCCGGAGTATTCGATGTTCGGAAGCCTGCCGGGCTATGGTTTCTTTTGCCGGCACGTGAATGGTCTAAAGCTGAGCAACGTGCAGGTGCAGTTGGAGAAGGATGACGGGCGCCATGCACTTGTCCTCGACGACGTGGAAGATGCGGTTATCGACGGGTTTGATGCTCCCGTTTGTCGCGGCGGCAGCTCGACGATTCGTCTGAGCGATGCAAAGGATGTCTTTATTCGCGGGTGCAGGCCGAGGACCGGGACGGACGTGTTTTTGGAAGTGCAGGGGGCAAAGAGCGAGGGCATAGTGCTCATCGGGAACGACTTTAGCGGCGCGGAGAAGGTTCTCGTATGTGGGCAGGACGTTGCGAAGACGGCGGTATCGCAAACGGGAAATGCTCCTTAGAAAGACAGACTCTTGACGGAGCGAACGTATGATTCTTGGGAAGTATTCATTTGGTCTCGGCGACAGGTTTGGTCATCAGGGCAAGGCGCAGCTTGAAGCGGTAATGAGGGCGCGACGGGAGGGTATCGAGATTACGCCCGTGTGGAACAAATCGAACCGCGAGCACACAATAATAGGAACCGGGCCGGCGGATGTACGGCGTGAGGCCGACGATGCGGTTGCGGCCTGCCGCTGGGAGAGGGCCTATTTCGTGGATGCCGATCATATCGGCCTGGGCAACGTAGATGCGTTCATCGAGTCGAGCGATTTCTTCACGCTCGACGTTGCGGATTTCATCGGGAAAGGCTCGGCAGAGGCGGACGTCGAGGCGTTTGTCCAGAAGTATGCAAAATACGTCGGCTCATTCGCGGTTGCGGGGATTGAGGAGACATTTGAGATCAGCGCCGAATTGGTTCGCGCCGCTGCGGAAAAGTATCTCTCTGCGGTTAAAGAAGCCGGCAGGATATATCGGCATATCGAGACGGCCAAAGGGAAAGATAATTTCATAACCGAGGTTTCGATGGACGAGACGGATCAGCCGCCCGCCGCAGGCGGGCCGGTCGAGATGCTGTTCATCCTGGCCGCTATAGCCGATGAGGGCATACCCGCCCAGACAATTGCGCCGAAATTTTCCGGGCGATTCAACAAGGGCGTTGACTATGTTGGCAGCGTTTCTGAGTTTGCCCGGGAGTTTGAGCAGGATTTGGCAATTGTGGCGTTTGCGGTGGAGGAATTTGGGCTGCCTGCGGGGCTCAAGCTCAGCGTGCATTCCGGCAGCGACAAGTTCTCGATATACGGCCCTATCAACAAGGCGCTGAAGAAGTTCGATGCAGGGGTGCACGTCAAGACGGCTGGGACAACGTGGCTGGAGGAGTTGATCGGGCTGGCGATGGCCGGCGGCGATGGGCTTGATATCGCCAGGCGGGTGTATGCAAAGGCGCTGGTGCGAATGGTCGAGCTCTGCGGCCCTTACGCAACCGTTATCGATATTGACGCGACCAAACTGCCGAGCGTGCGGGAAGTCGAGAGCTGGGACGGCCAAAGATTCGCCGCCGCGCTGCGGCACGATCAGGCGTGCGAAGACTATAATCCCGATTTTCGCCAGCTCCTGCACGTAGGCTACAAAGTCGCCGCTGAGATGGGGCGAACCTACACCAATGCACTGAGAAGACACGAGGATATTATAGGACAGAACGTGAGGGAAAACATCTACGAGCGGCACATCAAGCCGATATTCGGGCATTAGGTTGGGAAATAGAATGTTGACGACGCAGGGTCATTGTTGTACAGTTCGACTGTATTGGCTGTACTCTCGGATGTCGGGAAGTTGCTTTTGCTGATAGAGGAGTCGAGAATTAATGAGCAAGAAAATGAAACTCGCCAGCAAAAGCCAGACGAAGAAGAAAATGAAGAATCTTGGATGTTCTAACCTCGTTGTTGGACTTACAGGCCCTTTTGGCAGCGGCTCCAGCGAAATGCAGCGCATTCTGAAGGAAAAGTCTGGCTTCGTTCCATTCAAGATTTCGGATGATATTAGGAAGGAACTTGAAAGGGAAGGAAAAGGTGTCGAGAAAAGGAAACATGGTTGGAGGAAGACGCTTCAGGATCATGGGAATGAACGACGTAAGAGCGATAGAGGATATTGGGTCAAGAAGGTCATCGAGAGGATAGACGAAGGAGATGTAGGGGAGAAGAATATCGTGATTGATGGGTTTCGCAATGTCAAAGAGGTTGAGGAGATTAGAAGGATTTACCCTCGTTTCTTTCTGGTCGCTGTCTGCGCGGAGAAAGACGAAAGATGGAAGCGAGTGCGCAAGGACTACGGCGGTAACTATAATGAATTTGAAGACGATGACAGACGAGATCAGAATGAGGATTTTGAATGGGGACAAAGTGTCCAGAGATGCGTGGATGATGCTGATTATGTCTTCTATAATAATGATCATCTCGTGGTGAACTTGTCAGACGGAAGTGAGGAGCCGGATTCGGAGAAGATAGGTCGCCGACTGATGAAGCAAGCCGAGGACTTCGTGCCGCTGATGAAGGGGCAAGCAGATTGCAGAGACCCAAGGCCGGAAGAAGCACAGGTTTTGGCTGCTTACGCCCAATCGAATTGCTCGACGTGCCTGAAGCGGCACGTGGGTGCCGTGATTACGATTGAAAGAGAAAAGCAGGAATTCGTGATATCTACGGGTTTTAATGATAATCCTCCCAACATTCGCACGTGCAAGAGCGAGAAGGCATGTTACAAAGATGAGGATATGACTTCAAAGCTGAAAGCAAGGGGAAAAAGCATATATTGTCCGTCGTGCGGGCAGCGTCACGAGCCACTTGCTGAGCCTTGGTTCTGCAAGAAATGTGGAACAAATCTAAAGGCATGGCTTCATCCCAACCGAAATATGGAGCTATGCACGGCAATTCATGCCGAAGAACGAGCCATTGTGTCTCTTGGAGGTCGGCGGGCTGATGGCGCCACAGTTTATGTTACAACTTTCCCTTGTTTTCAGTGTGCAAGATTGATATTAGATGCGGGAATCAAAAGGGTTGTATATGTTGAGGCGTATCCTGTGAAAGACACCGCAACATTTTTAACCAAAAATGGCGTGTTGATAGAGCCTTTCAGTGGTTTTACCGCGAGAGCGTTCTTTAGGGTCTTTCCTAAGGTGAGTTGAATGGGAATGTGTTGTTGTATGAGTCTGGAGGACATTATGCGAAGTAAGGATAGACAGACCAGGGACAGGATGTCAGAGCGACCGAAAGGCAAAACGCATAACACCTGCAAAAGCTCAGAAGATAGGGGCGAAAAGAAGATTGAAGGGGGCTGGCGCGACATTTTAGGCGAAATAACATATTCAAGCGGCCCAGGAGACAATATCTATGTGTTCGGGTAAGACCTTGTGTAGAACGTCACCGTAGATAGTCCGGGGTGCCTTGATGCATACTCAATCCCCCTCTGCACAGGGTATTCGGGTCGTAGGTCGTCTGGTAAGTGCTGGGCGGCCTTAGCATTTCATCTGGTGAACAACCCAAGGTCGGGTAGGAGGGCGAAAGAGCGCAGGCAAATTTGCAGATAAGGCCGAGGCGGAGCCGATATATGGTGGTCCTGATGCTGGACAAGTGGTTTGTTTGTATTTAGAATGCGTGCGTTATAGGACTTGATAAAGGTGCTGCGCGCGTGAAGAAGAAAAAAAGGTCGTACAAGAGAGATACGCAACGCAAGAAGACCCAGGCGGGCGTGTGGACAGCGTTCGCGTGCGTCGGGATTATGGTGTGCCTAGTGCTGCTGGGCAGTTGTCTGAGCTTCGATATCGGTGACTGGCCAAGCCCCTTTGTAGCCCCTAATAATGCAGCGACGGCGAACTGGTGCGGATGGATTGGAGCCTTTTGTGCCTATTATATGCTGTACTATATCGGACCGGGCGTGCTTGTCGGCCTGATTACGGCGATCTGTTGGTTGGCAGTGAAGCTCTCCGGGCATTCGAGCGGCCAGGGCGTTTTCAAGGCGCTTGGCTTGGCCATGCTGACGCTCGCGGTCTCGACGACGTTTCAGTGTCTATGGCCTTACAGATTCTTCGGCTTTCCAATGGGGTCGGGTGGTGTGCTGGGGTTCGCAGCGGCGGGTTTGTTGCGGAGCAATTTTGCCTGGCTTGGGACGCTGATACTCATTTGCGCGACTTGGATTGTGGGCTTTCTTCTTCTGGCGGACAGTTTTGTGCTTGCGCTCCTCGGTTTCGCGGGATATGGCGTCAGGGCGGCACTTGGTTTTGTGGTGCCGGCGTGCTCGGCGGCGAAGTCCGCCGCCGGCTCGGCGGTCGTCAGCGAGATATGGCAAAGGCTCAGCGTCAAGCAAAAGCCTATGGTCGTTCGCAGCGACCTGACTCGGCGCGTCGTCGATCCAGCTGCCAAGCCCGTGGAGAAGCCGGCGGTGAAGGCGGTGACCACGGAGAAGGCCGCGCAGCCTAAGGTTGCGCCCGTCCGACACGCGCCTGTTCAGCCGACGTACGAAGATTACAAGCTGCCTCCTCTGGAGCTTCTGGCCGAAGCGGAGTATGGGTTCACGGCACTGCAGGAGAAGGTTGTCAAGGCCAAGGCCGGTGCATTGGAGAAATTGCTGACTGAGTTCAACGTTAATGCGCGTGTCGTAGCGGCCGACACCGGGCCGGTAGTGACGATGTTCGAGTTGGAGCTTGCCGCCGGAGTGAAGGTCAGTCATATCAGCGGACTTGCGAACGATATGGCAAGGGCGCTGGGAGTGGGCGCGGTCCGCGTTGTTGCGCCGCTGCCCGGCAAACATACGATCGGGATTGAGGTGCCCAATAGTGAGAAGGAGAGGGTCCGCATCAGGAGCATGATGGAGCAGACCCCCGATGCGCCGCAGAAGATGTACATACCGCTTTATTTAGGCAAGGATTCGGCGGGCGATGCCCTTGTTTCGGACCTGACGAAGATGCCGCATCTGCTTATCGCCGGCACGACCGGCTCGGGCAAGAGCGTGTGCATAAACAGCATTATCACCGGCATATTGCTCACCAAGCGGCCGGACGAGGTGAAGATGATTCTGATCGACCCGAAAATGGTCGAGATGACTGCATTCAATACTATTCCGCACCTGATGTGCCCGATAGTAACCGAGACGAAGATGGCGACCCAGATACTTGAATGGGCTACGGTGAAGATGGACGAGCGTTATGCCCTCCTTGCCGAGGCGAAGGTCAAGAACGTTGCCGAGTACAACCAGCTCGGCGCCGAAGAGATTTGCAATCGGTTCAATCCGAGCAATGAGGAAGAGGAAGCGAAGATTCCTAAGAAGCTGCCTTACATCGTGATAATAATCGATGAGCTTGCCGACCTGATGATGACGGCGGCGAAGGAGATCGAGGCTTATATCGTTCGGCTGGCTCAGAAGAGCCGGGCCGTCGGAATTCATATTGTCCTTGCGACGCAGAGGCCGCAGGCGACGGTTGTGACGGGCTTGATAAAATCGAATATGCCCACGAGAGTCGGCTTTCGGGTGGCGGCGAAGATGGATAGCAGGATCATTCTGGACCAGAACGGCGCCGAGACGCTGCTCGGAGAGGGGGATATGCTGTTCCTAAAGCCCGGCACGAGCGACCTGGTCCGCGCACAGGGAACGTTTATCGACGAAGAGGAGATAAAACGGATAGTCAAGCATCTAAAGTCCGTCGCCGAGCCTCAGTTCCATCCCGAGCTTACCCAAATGAGGAAGTTCGACGCCTCGGAGATGTGCATGGACGAGCTGCTTGACGATGCGGTTCGGATTGTCCTGGAGACTCGGCGGGGGAGCGTCTCTCTGCTGCAGCGCAGGCTCAACGTCGGCTACGCCAGGGCCTCGCGGATGATCGAGATGATGGCGGCGTCGGGAATACTCGGCGAGTACAAGGGTTCGCAGGCGCGGGAAGTCGTTGTTACGCTGGAGGAGTACGAGCGGATGCGCGATTCCGGCTTTGGCGGCCAGGCCGAGAAGGCCGAAGAAGAACCGTTCAAGGATAAAGATGCGGGCGAACCGGCGTACATAGCCGAGGGCCAGCGAGAGTACATCGCCACCGACAGCAACGAAGAATAGAACCATCCGGCCCGCATATCCTGGATTCGGCGGTCGCAAGGGCTGTGGACGTTTGCGTGAGGTTCGGGATATGGTAAACTGTGGGTCATGAGCAAGGACCTCAAAGACAAGACGCCTGGCGAACTCGAGCAGATAGTAGCGCCCTACGGCGGGAAGAAATACCTGGCCGGCTGCATTTTCAGCTTTATCCACTCCAAAGGTGTTGGTGACATTTCGCAAATCAGTCCGCTGGGCAAGGCTGTCCGAGCCGAGCTTGCCGAGCAGGATTTCTTCATTTCAAAACTCGACCTTTCGCGCAAACTCACCGATCCGGATGGGACGGTCAAATACAGTTTTGACCTCGGCGACGGCAGCGTGATTGAATCGGTGATTCTGCTCGACGGGCGCAGGAGGACGCTTTGCGTCTCCACCCAGGCCGGCTGCGCTATGAATTGCGTTTTTTGCGCCACGGCAAAATTGAAGCTGCGGCGCAATCTGACCGCAGCGGAGATTGTCGATCAGGTCTATTCGGCTGAAAACGAGAGCGGGCGAATCACAAACGTCGTATATATGGGGATGGGCGAGCCGCTTGTAAACTACGATGCCGTGCTCAAATCGGTGCGGATACTCAACGACCCGGCGGGCAGGAATATCGCCATCAGGCATTTGACTATCAGCACTTGCGGAATCGCGCCTGCAATCAGGAAACTGGCCGGGGAGGATATTCATCCGCGCCTGGCGATATCGCTCAACGCCACGACGGACGAATTGCGGACAAAGCTGATGCCCGTCAACGCGAAATATCCGATAAGGGTCCTGCTCGACGCCGTGGAGGATTATCAGCTTCGAGCCAGGCAGCGAGTCACGTTCGAATACGTGATGATCAAGGGGCTGAACGATTCTCTCGAGGATGCCGGGCGGCTGGTGAAATTGCTGCGGCGGCTCAGATGCAACGTGAATCTTATCGAGTATAATCCGCACCCCGGCTGCAAATTCAAGGGCAGCGGCGTCGAAAGAATAGAGTGTTTCCGCGAAGCTCTCGGCGGGGCCGGCATCGAGACTACAATACGTTTCAAGATGGGCCAGACAATCTTCGCAGCCTGCGGACAATTGGGGGCGAACTACTCGAAGTAATGAAGACGGCTTGGCAGAGCGGGCGAAGCGCATCATCAGATGTGTCTTACCCCACATTCGACCGTGCTCAGGGCAGGATAGTGGGTTTCGGATGTCCGTTGCCATATTGTGTGGTGGGATGAGATTGGCTTTGTTTGGCTTTGTTTTTATGAGGCCGGCGGAGCAGGATTTTGTTGTAAATGCTTGTGGTGTAAGGGATTGCGGCGATTCTGGGGTTGATGGAATTGGGTTTGTTTTGCACAATTGACTTGTAGCCACGAAGCCAGTAAGAAAAGAATGAACCACGAAGCGACACGAATTTGCGCGAAATAGGAAAAAGATAAAAGAGCACAAGCGACAAGACAAGATGGGCTGGATAGGAGGTATGGGCAGAAGACGGAACACAGAAGATGGGAGACAGAAGACAAGAGGGGATCGGGGACCAGGTTGGAGCAGATCAGGAGAAGAGGAGATCTCCCAATTGATTAATGACGATTGATTATTGATTTGCTGGGCATGGGCGATGAGTCGGGACAGGCTCAGATGCAGGCAAGAGCTGCCCCAAAGGGATGGGATGCAAGCAAATGCAAAATTGGGCAATGGCGACGCTGCCGGGATGGGTGTTTTGATTGTTGGTTTGTTTTTCATATCAAGCACCATCTATTTGTTCGATGTGTATTATACAACAACAACTGTTGTGTGTCAAGTGAATTTTAACCACAGATTTCACAGATTGGCACAGATTAACACAGATTTTGTAGATTGAGTTGGCCACGAAGCCATAGGGGGCACAAAGATAAAGATCTGGCACGAAACGGGCGCAGATATGTTGGGCACAAGTTGACGCGGATTTACACTGTTTTGGTTGGTGGGGATTCGCCGGGGGCGAATCTGCGGCATCGGAGTTTGTGGAAGTCGAGAGAAGAATCCTTGAGAAGAAGGGCGGGGTAGTTGATCAAAGAAAGCACAAGGAATTCGGGGGGGAACGAATTCTCCCCCAGCAAAAAATGCACCGGACACGAATAGCGGTTCCTTAAGGTGTTTTTTGCCTGTCGAACCTGCGTTTTTGTGCAGAAATCTACGATTTGGCCCCTGCCTATCTTGTTAAGGAAACGCCATTCGCACCGGACAACTCCTATGAAGCCAGATTTGTCAATGCTCTTTTTTCATGTTTTGTGCTGAAATATCATTTGCGCACCTCGTCTGTAATGCCCAGTTATGATCGGTCGTCTCACACTCCTATTCAGGTTGCTGTGATTCTTTGTGTATTTGCTCACAGTCCTATTAAACTTTACGGCAGTCGGCCTATTCTTAATTACGGGCTATTACGCCCAAGGTGTCCGGCAGGCTCAACTGGATTCGATTCCGATCGCTAAAAGAGCTTCAATCACAAAGGTTTATTTTTTGTTGGTTCTCATCCAGAAAAGTTGGTGAATAATGAAGGCTGATTTGACTTAACTCTTTTGGATTTAACGCTTTAAGGCAACAGCATGTATAGGTATAATGTCATTGCTATCGGGGAGGATAGGGCAACGCTGAGAAGCGACCCG
>DATEBC010000432.1:0-8046 GCA_035288065.1 Sedimentisphaerales bacterium
TATACCGGCGAACTTGTCCATCGCCTCCTGCACAATCCCAGGAGCGGCGGCATAATACTTATTCACCGTTTCTCTACCCTGGAAATAGACATCCGGGTTCTGCGCCGTCCCGCTCATCATTGGCCGGTCCGGAGTTAATGCCCTGGCCTTATGCTTGGCCACAAGCTCATCGTCAATCATTCCACGCATATCATCCGGCGTCAACTCTTCGACCTTCTGAATCTCATGGCTCGTCCTGAACCCGTCGAAAAAATGCAGGAACGGAATCTGGCAGGCCAGCGTCGCCTGCTGCGCGATTATCGCAATATCCATTACCTCCTGAACGCTGCCCGAGACCAGCATCGCAAAGCCCGTCTCCCGGCACGTCATAACATCGGAATGGTCCCCGAATATCGAAAGCGCCTGGCACGCCAGCGATCGCGCCGAAACGTGAAAGACCGTCGGCAGCAGCTCACCGGCAATCTTATACATATTCGGAATCATCAGCAGCAGTCCCTGCGATGCTGTAAACGTCGTCGTCAGCGCCCCGGTCGCCAATGCCCCGTGGACCGCACCGGCGGCCCCAGCCTCCGACTGCATCGCCGTAACCGACGGAATCGTCCCCCAGATATTCACCTGGCCCTCTGCCGTCTTCTCATCCGCAAGCTCGCCCATCGGCGAGCTCGGAGTAATCGGGTATATCGCAATAACCTCGTTTGTCGCGTGGGCAACGTGTGCCGCCGCCGAATTCCCGTCAATCGTAACCATTCTTCGCTTCATAACTGCTCCAAATCTCGTAACATCTCAAATACTTGCAACCGGCCCAAAACCCATCCTCCTGCCGCCAGGCATCCGAACCGGCCGCCCAAAACTCTTCACTCCGGCCGGCTCAAGAGCAATGCCTTGCACTCTGACTACGTCAATGCCCGGCAACCATGAACCAGTCTTTATACAACCTCGTCTCTAATCTGGCAAGAAAAAATCCCCACAATTGAACCGCCCCATACAATCGCCGCTTTCACTACTGAAAGTACGTGTTTGGCCCTGTAACGCGCCCCGTGTCGAGGCCATCTTGGCTCATACCTGTTTAGCGGTCGCCGGCACGGCGACCATTCCGGCCCATCCAGCACGGCCTTCCACCAGCCCGTGCTTCACCAGGAAAACCGCAAGATCAATTGTCCGCCTGAACGCGTACGCACGGCGCCACCACTCAAGCATCGATTCCGAAGTAATCCAGCCACTGGTCCGTCTCCCCATCGCTAAGCCCATTGACCTTGCCCCCTGGCTCATCGACCCGCTCCTTGCGCCCCAGTTCCTTAACTAAGCCCGACCAGAAATCCTCCGACTTCACCGAAATCGCCCTCCTGGCGCGGGCCGCCCTGCGAAGCCTGTTATCGCTGCTGACAACCGTAAGCTGACGCGGCGCCGTATTTGCCTTAATCTTGCCCTCGATAATCGTGTCCGCATCGATTCCCAAACCGCCGAACAGGACCTCGACCCCGTCGATCTTATCGAATTCGCTCTTATCGCGCGGCCCGGTCCCGTCGAAGACAATCTCCCCGCTCTGGTTAGCCTTTTTTAAGTGCCGCCCCACAGCCGCACACAACTCAACATCGGTCAAGGGCTTGGACCCCTCCGCCGTCCCCTGAACCGCCCACAACAAATTATGACCGTCAATAAGAAACATGATTCTCAGCCGAGTAGCATCCGCATCGGATTGAGGGTGCGGTCGAATGGGTTGAACACCAGACCCAGAATCTCCAACGTCACTACCCCCAACAAGGCTACATACCCTTCCTCCCCCAGAATCACCGGCGTATGGGCTTGGCCCTTTGGAAGAACCAGATACGCCTCTGACACCGCCCTTTTGACTGTTGTGCCGTCAGCCAGGGCAAATGACTCCCTTCGTGTCGCCTCCAGCCCGAGCGCGGTCCATACCTTCTTCGGCAGAAGCGAATACGTTGCCCCGCTATCGACAACGAACCTGACCAATTCCTCTTTTTCCGACGGCCCCTTCACTCGTCCTTCAACATAAGTAATACCCATGATTCTTCTCCATCGTCCTCAACGCAAGTCTTTCAGTATTCGGCGCCGAATCGCCTAAACGCCGGCAATTCTATTATATACCTTTATCGTCACAATTCAAAACCAAAAACAAGCGCATCAAAAAGCGCTTCTACCATCCCTTACTGCCTATCTCGTCCACCAACAGCAATATTCCCGGAGGCAGATTCTGGAGAAAGTGAATCACACAGGTTATGAAAACCGCGTGCAGCCACGACCGCCGACGCCAGCCTATGTACGAACACGAAAAGATGAAGAAGGGCCAGACAATTGTCAGACCCCAAGGCAGGCTCGCAAGCGAGTGCAGCCCCGCCCAGACCAAACACGACATCACTGCAAGGGTGGATCGTCGCCTCGTCAGCAACGATAGCAGCTTGAGCACCACGCCCATCGCCAGAGTCTCCAGCACGGGACTAACCACAACAATCGCAAAAAACATAACGCCCGGGTGAAGGTCCCCGCTTAGGTCGGGGCCGGACTCCTCCGTAAGCACGCCGGCGGCGGACAAAACAATCGCAAGGATGACACTCGGAACAAAACCGATCAGCCACATATGCAAAACATACTTCCACACCGGAAAGCGGATACGAAAAAGAAAAGGCTCGCCCTCCTTTGCCCCGCCCTGCGGCTCCAATGCCTCGCCGCCTTCACGCTGCTTCTCAGAACCGTCTGCCTCAATATCCACTAAGCTCGACTTTTGCACTTTTTACTATTCCTGATTACGTAACTTATTGTACCGAAAGAAGTTATGACT
This sequence comes from Sedimentisphaerales bacterium, assembly GCA_035288065.1. Lineage (GTDB taxonomy): Bacteria > Planctomycetota > Phycisphaerae > Sedimentisphaerales > Anaerobacaceae > JAFGCD01. Next base: position 2,798 of record DATEBC010000432.1, read on the forward strand.
ATTTATGCCGGCACAAAATTGGGCGACATAAGTACTTTAACTACAAGAGGTTATGACAAAATGGCAAAAGTCGAGCTAAGAAGGTGCTCCTGTCCAATCATACGTGTTTACCCGTGCAGAATACCACTGTGTCGCGGCCATCTTGGCCGCGCTCGCAGGGTCATTCATACACCAGAGGGTAATTCTCAGAATGCTCCAGCGAATCGATCTCCAAATCAACATCAAGACTCGGCCAATGCAAATGACCCCCGTGCGCCACCGTGACATCCAGAATATCTCTCACCTTCGCCTCCCTGAACCACGGATACTCATCGTATGGCAGAAAATACTCCTTATCCTGCACACACACCCAAAGCCCACGCCCGTTGATATGGGAGACCTCAGCCGCCGAAATGTTCCGCCCACGCGCTCTTAATGTCATCTTTGTGCTCCTCGACAGACTCCGCAACCCGACGCCATCCATTCTCTACGCCTCGAACCTTACCTCTCCCTGGACAATCGTTTTTTCGACCTTGGCCTTTACCTTCCAGCCGTGGTAAGGGCAGTTTCTGCTCTTTGACCGAAAGCTATTGACGTCGATTTCACACTCGACATCGGGGTTAATAATAGTGATATCGGCTTGTCTGCCCTTCCCCAGCGTCCCCTTGTCGATTCCGATTATCTTCGCGGGGCGATTGGTCATCAGGCTTATCAGTCCGGGCCAGTCAACAATCCCAGGCTCGATAAGGGCTTTGACGTAAAGCCCAAGAGCACACTCCAGCGATGCAATACCAAACGGCGCCGCAAGGAATTCAAGCTCTTTTTCGCTCTGAAGATGCGGAGCGTGGTCCGTCGCCAGCGCATCGACGAGGCCCTCTCCAACCGCCCGCCTAAGGGCCTCGATATCCTTCATCGGACGCAGAGGCGGATTCACCTTGTAATTCGTATCGTAATCCGAGCAGCAGTCCTCCGTCAGAAGCAAATGGTGCGGAGTAACCTCGCAGGTTACAGGCAGTGAATCCGCCTTGGCGGCCCTGATAAGCTCGACCGAACCCGCCGTCGATATGTGCTGAGCGTGGTAGCGAACATCCACCTTCCTGATAAGCTGGATATCACGCCACAGCATCGCCTCCTCCGCCAGGGCATCTATCCCCGGCAGACCCAGTATCGTCGAGAAGTACCCCGAATTCATTACGCCCTCGCCCGCAAAGGCTCTGTCCTCGCAATGCTGAGCGATAAAGACATCGAACATCTGTGCGTACTTCAGCGCCCGCAGCATAACCGCAGGGTCCTGCACCCCCCTGCCGTCGTCGGTAAAGCCCAGCGCCCCGGCCTCCGCCATCATCCCCATCTCCGCAAGCTCCACACCCTCCAGACCCTTCGTCAGCGCACCCATCGTATAGACGTGCGTTTTCCTCGCCTGCCTGCCCTTGCGATGCACATATTCGACGTCCGTCTCGCTCTCTATAACCGGCTTCGTATTCGGCATACAAACCACCGACGTGAACCCCGCCGCCACCGCCGCCGCTGACCCGCTCGCTATCGTCTCCTCCTCCTCGTCGCCCGGCTCGCGAAAGTGAACGTGAATATCAATCAACCCCGGAACAACCAGCTTCCCAGCCGCATCAATAACCGTTAGGTGCTCTTCCGTCTTCTGTCTCCTGTCTTCTGTCTCCTGTCTCCTGTCTCCTGTCTCCTGTCTCCTGTCTCCTGTCTTCTGTCTCCTGTCTCCTGTCTCCTGTCTCCTGTCTCCTGTCTCCTGTCTCCTGTCTTCTGTCTCCTGTCTCCTGTCTTCTGTCTCCTGTCTCCTGTATCCTGTCTCCTGTCTTCTGTCTCCTATCTTCTCCCCTACCTCCGCAATTCGCCCATCGACGACAAGCACATCACACTGCCTGTCGATCCCGTTGGCCGGGTCAATCACCCGCCCGTTCTTTATTAAAAGGTCCGAACTCATAAGAATAATCAATGTCGCAGATCCGCCCGTGGCGGAATCAATCATAAATAATCAATTACCAGCAGCGGCGGCCTGGTTCACCAGAAACAGCACCGCCATTCGAACCGCAAGACCGTTCGTAACCTGTTCTAAGATAACGCTTCTCGGCCCGTCGGCTACTTCGCTTTCTATCTCCAGTCCCCTATTGATCGGGCCGGGATGCATAACAAGGATATCACGCTTCGTTCTTTTCATCCGCTCTGCGGTTAGCCCGAAGTAATGCGAGTATTCCCGTATCGAAGGGAACGGATTGCCCCCCAGCCGCTCGAACTGAATCCGCAGCATATTTATCACATCCACCTCTTCGATAATATCGTCGAGCGAATAGCTCACCTTCACCGGCAGCCGATTCACCTGCCCAGGCATAAGCGTCGGCGGACCGACGAATATCACCTCCGCCCCGAGCTTTGTCATCGCCCACATATCGCTCCGCGCAACGCGCGAGTGCGCAATGTCGCCGACAATCGCAATTTTCAAACCTTCAAGCGAGCCTTTTATCTTCCGAATCGTATAGACATCGAGCAGCCCCTGGGTGGGATGCTCGCAGAACCCGTCCCCGGCGTTCACAACGCAGGCTTTGATATTCCTGCTCAAGAATCGCGGCGCCCCGCCGGCGCTGTGCCGAACCACGACGATGTCAATCCCCAGCGCCTCCAGGTTCCGCGCTGTATCCAGAAGGGTCTCGCCCTTACTCACGGAGCTGGCCTTCTCCGTAAACTCGATAACATCGGCGCTCAGTCGGCTCGCCGCCAATGCAAAGCTGTTCCGCGTCCGAGTGCTGTCCTCGAAGAACAGATTCACTACGACCTTCCCACGCAACGGCGGCGCCTTCTTCACCGACCGCCTGCTAACCTCCTCGAACCCCTTGGCAGTATCAAGAATAAATGAGATCTCATCGGCGCTCAAGTCCCGCAGCCCGAGTAGATGCTTTCTATCCCACTTCAACTGTTTGCTCTTTCGCATCAACGCCATAACACTGCAACCCGCACTTAGGCATTCGATATTCGATATTCGATATTCATTATTCGATATTCATTACTCAACAACAACCTCGTCTTTTCCGTCGCACTCGACGAATCTAACCTGCACCCGCTCCCCGGGCGCCGCATCGCTCTTATACCCGGCGTAGTCGGCCTGTATCGGAAACTCCCGCCCAACCACCCTATCCACAAGCACGGCCAGCCGTATTGCTCTTGGCCTGCCCAGGTCTATCAGCGCATCCATCGCGGCACGAGCCGACCGCCCCGTATAAAGCACGTCGTCCGCCAAAATGATTATCTTGTCGTTTATATCAAAGCCAATCTCCGTCGTGCGGACCTCCGGCTGGCAAATCCCTTCCGGCGAATTCAGGTCGTCCCGATAGAGCGTTATGTCAAGCGTCCCGCACGGAACCTCCCGCCCGAGCGACGCCGACAATTCCCTCGACAGCCTCTGCGCCAGAATCTCACCCCTGCTCCGTATCCCAATCGTCGCTATCTCCGCGCCGCCCCGGTTCCCGGACAGAATCTGGTCCCTCAAATCCCGAATAGTCCCCTCTATCTGCCCGGAATCCAGTATAGTCTTCATACCTGCTTCGACTCCTTATCACCTATAAGGAAAGGCATCTGCAAACTTACACGTTAGGACTACTATTCCATCACCCTTGGTTCTGTGGCCGTCGTCATTGCGAGCCGAGCGCAGCTCGGCACCGCAATCTCTTACTCCTCGAAGGTAGAGGCGGTTGCGGCACCGAAACGCCTCACGATGACGCCCACAGTCTCGATTGCTACGAGGCACTACCTAATAACTGCAATCTTGCAGAACTCATTATTCTACCAGAGTATAGCAGCAGCGCCCGATAAAGGCAAGATTTCTCACCAACATTTAGCTACCCCCGTTTTCAATACTAAAAACGGCGTTTTTTACTGCACCGCGACTATTATTTCCTTGAAATCCCCCGCCATTTCTGCTATGATAACGGTAAGTAATCGTGGTTGCTGACGCGCGGGCTGCTGATGCTCACCTGTTTAGCGGTCGCCGGCACGGCGACCACAAACAATCGAAAGCTTAGCGGTCGCCGGCAGCGCCACCTGTTTAGCGGTCGCCGGGACGGCGACCCCATTGCGAGCGAAGCGAAGCGCTACGCGTTTAGCGCTCGCCAACAGCGCCATTTGTTTAGCGGTCGCCGGGACGGCGACCACAAACAATAACAGCTCGGAAGGCCGCAAAATCAGTTGGCCGGCTAAACACGTGCGTTTGGCCGGGGCTTGTCGGGCGCCGGCCGACTTTGGGGTTGGGTAATGCTATACAATGCCGGGAAAAAGCTAATAGCGGGTGTGTTCTGCATCCTTGCAGTCTCCCTAAGCGCTGCCGCGGACGAATTCACACGGCTCCAGCCCCTCGGCCTCAACCACGCCGGCGTCTATGCACTGAGGCATACTGCCCCGAATCTCACCGGCCAGGGCGTCAACGTCGCCCTGGTCTGCAGGAGCATGACCTATCTCGACGAGACGCCCCAGAACGATTATCGCCCCGATTTCGCACATCGCTGCCTCCAAAATACGCCGGCAACTTTCTACGACAGCGGCAATCCCCCGGCGGGCATTTCCCCGCACGACACGGCTATCGCCTCGATCCTCTTCGGCAGAGACCCCAACGCATCCGCCACCGGTCTGGGCGAATGTAACTATGAAGGTGTCGCGCCGGAAGCCCTCGCCGCGGTTTATCAATTCGATTATTTCATCAGCAGCAACGTTATCCCTCAGATCGCCCCCGCCGCCAAAGTCGTCTCCGCCAGTTTCGGAGATGAATTCGAATGGTGGTGGACAAGGGGCATTGAAGCCCTCGTCGAGCAGAAGGGCCTCATATTCGTCGCCGGTATCGGCAACGGCGCAGACGCCCTCGACCCGCCCTTATATCCGGCCGCGGGCGCAAACATCATTGGCGTCGGCGTTGTCGATTCGGTCGATGCGCAAGACATTGCCGCCAGGCTGGCGAATTTCGCACTGGCCCGCCCCGAACACTCCAGCTACGGGCCAACCGGCAGCGGACGATGCAAGCCCGACATAGTCGCCCCCGGCAACTGCCTCGTCGCCGAGGCGAACGACCCTAACGGCTACACTGCCGCCGGCGACTTCTCCAGTTTCGCCACGCCCGTCGTCGCCGGGACAATCGGCCTGCTCATACAGAAGGCCCAGCTCGACCCCGCCCTTGCCCCGGCCGTTTCCGGCAAGGCGCAGAACTGCGTTATCAAGGCCGTCCTTTTGAATTCCGCCGCCAAGCTGCCCTACTGGCACAA
>DATEBC010000433.1:0-6410 GCA_035288065.1 Sedimentisphaerales bacterium
CCAAAACAAGAAGAGATTCACGCTCAGCGATATTGTCGTAGTGGGGGTCGTCAACAACAAGGACCCGAACGGCGTTTTCAATCCATCGTCGCTGGCAAGGATATATGAGCTGACGGAATTCGCCAAGACACTGCGCTGGCCCGACGAGCACGACCCAAATCGACAGATCGGGGTTATTGAAGTTGACCTGCTTGCGCCATCGCTTGTGGATCATATAGGCCAGGGGGGGCCGGGCGTGGTTATGTTCGAATGGCTGATGAAAGAGCCTCCTGCGACCCAGGCCCAGGCCGATGAGATCAAGAACAAGGCAATGTCGAATCCTCTGCTCAAGGGGACGATTGTCTCGGAGGACGGCAAGGCGATTTGCCTGTACCTGCCCCTGACAAGCAAGGACCTGAGCCACAAGGTCTATAAGGTGCTGAACGCCGAGATAGCAAAGTACACCGGTGATGAGGAATACCATATTACAGGTCTGCCGGTGGCCGAGGACACCTTCGGCGTCGAGATGTTTATTCAGATGGCCATATCGGCGCCCCTGGCGATGGTAGTGATATTCATACTGATGCTGGCGTTCTTCCGAAAGCTGGTGCTGGTTATCTCGCCGATGATTGTCGCAATGGTCTCGGTGATCTCGACGATGGGTCTCTTGATCGGCTTCGGCTATCCGGTTCACATTATGAGCTCGATGATACCGATTTTCCTGATGCCGATATCGGTAGTCGATTCGGTTCACATTCTCTCGGAGTTTTTCGAGCGCTATACCAAGAGCAAGGGGCGAAGAGCGACAATAATTGAAGTTATGGATTCCCTTTTTACGGCGATGCTCTATACGTCGCTGACTTCCTCGGCGGGCTTCCTCTCGCTGGCGCTGACGCCTATTCCGCCGGTGCAGGTGTTCGGCATATTCGTAGGCGTCGGCGTCATGATAGCCTGGGTGGTGACGGTGGCATTCGTGCCCGCATACGTGATGCTGATACCCGAGAGGCTGCTGGCGAATTTCGGCCACGAGGCCCGGCATGGCGAAGACAGGACCTGGCTTACAAGGCTTCTCCACGCGGCCGGACGATTCACCTACGCCAGGGCGAAACCCATACTTGCGGTATTCCTGATAGCAGTCGCAGCTGCGATATACGGCATTACGCGAATTGAGATAAACGACAACCCTGTCAAATGGTTTTCCAAGGGCCATCCGATACGCCGAGCCGATATAGAGCTTAACAGGCATTTCGGCGGCACCTATATGGCATATCTTGCCCTCGACCCCAACGAGACAAAGGCCGACTATTACGAGTACATCGACAATCTGCGTCGGCGTGCGGTTGAAAAAGGGGCCGAGATCAAGGCCGATTTTCCGGAGGCGCCCTCGGTAACAAGCGAGATAGAAAAGCTGCTGTTGGAACAGGCTCCCGGCGACGGCGGCAAGACGGAGCTGCTCGAGACAATCGTCAAGGCTGTTGGCCAGAATGAGGCCTCGGCTCCCAAAGCACAGGCGGATATTTGGTATGAGTTTCTTGATTTCTTCGAGCTGGAGGCGGAGGCCGTCAAGCCGTTCAAGCAGCCCGAAGTCCTTCGATATATGTCCGGCCTGCAGGAGCATCTGGCAAAGACCGGGCTTGTAGGCAAGAGCAATTCGGTGGCCGACGTCGTCAAGAAGGTCCATCAGGAATTGCTGGACGGCAGGCAGGAGAACTACCGAATACCGGATACCTCGCCTGCGGTTGCACAGTGCCTGATTCAGTTTCAGAGCAGTCATAACCCGGACGATCTGTGGCATTTTGTTACGACTGATTATATGCATGCGAATATCTGGCTACAGCTTACCAGCGGCGACAACAAGGACATGCAGAGGGTTGTCGAGGCTGTGGATGATTTCTTCCGGAGCAATCTGCCGCCGATCAAGCTGAATTACAATTGGGCCGGGCTGACGTATATCAACATTGTCTGGCAGGAAAAGATGGTTTGGGGGATGCTGCAATCGTTTTTAGGCAGCTTCGTGATTGTCTTTATCATGATGGCGGTGTTGTTCCGCTCGGCGTTGTGGGGTCTTATTTGCATGATTCCGCTGACGATAACAATCGGAGCGATCTACGGCATAATCGGGCTGGTTGGCAAGGATTATGATATGCCTGTGGCGGTGCTCAGCGCGTTAACTCTCGGTATGGCGGTCGATTTTGCGATTCACTTTCTGGAGCGTGCCCGGACGGCTTATTCGCAAGCCGGATCGTGGGTCAAGGCCGGGCCGGAGATGTTCGGCGAGCCGGCCCGCGCTATCAGCAGAAACGTGTTGGTGATTGCAATAGGTTTTCTGCCGCTGCTGGCGGCGCCGCTTGTCCCGTACAAGACCGTTGGGATATTCTTATGCGCGATAATGGGTTTGTCGGGAGCAGTTACGCTGCTGGTGTTGCCTGCTATGATAACAGTGCTGGAGAAGCGACTGTTCAAAGCTGCCGCCGAGCCGATACGGCCAAGCTGCAATTGCGGATTCTGCGTGATCATATCAGCAGCGAGCGTCCTCCTGGTGGCGCTGAACATCCACCAGTTTGCAATCGTAGGCTGGACGACGCTTGTCTGGATAATCGCAGCGGCTATCCCGGCTATGGCGCTGGCGTGCGGAGCGATGTCGCGCAGGCGCATTTGCAGGCTCGTCGATAACAAGAAACCACAAACCGATTCTGCCGAATCCGGAGGAAAGCGCAATGACAGTTGAAAGAGCTTTGAGGGCTATCGCAGGGTTCTTCATAGTCGCCAGCGTTTTGCTGGCGCGTTACCATTCGATATACCGGCTGTTCTTCACGGGCTTTGTGGGGCTGAATCTGCTGCAGTCGGCCTTTACAAATTATTGCCCGATGATGACAATCATCAGGAAGGTCGGCGTTAAAGACGCCTAAAATTTCAAGAAAGCGAGGTGCACGATGAGAGCAATATGGATTCTGACTTTAACGTTGGCTCTGGGGATATCCGTCTATGCCGGGGCGGGCGCCGAGCCGGCGCCGGGCGATGAGAAGCTCGACGTCCAGCAGATCGTCAACAAGGCCAACATCGTCGCGTATTACCAGGGCAACGACGGCAAGGCCAAGGTCAAAATGGCCATAACCGACAAGGGCGGCAACAAGCGCGAGCGCGAGTTCATCATCCTGCGAAAGGATGTCACGGACGGCGGCGACCAGAACTACTTTGTCTATTTCCACAGACCCGCCGACGTTCGCAGAATGACCTATATGGTCAATAAGCACGCCCAGATAGACAAAGACGACGACCGCTGGCTCTACATGCCTGCGCTGGACTTAGTCAAGCGTATCGCCGGCGGTGACAAACGCACCAGCTTCGTCGGTTCGGATTTCCTCTACGAGGACGTATCCGGCAGGAGCCTCGATGAGGATACGCACGAGATCGCACAGACGACCGAGCAGCTTTATGTGGTAAAGAATGTGCCGAAGAAGCCTGAAACCGTGGAATTCAGCTACTTCAACGTCGCAATCGACCGCAAGACCTTCGTGCCGATGAAGATGGAATTCTTCGACAAGCAGGGCAAGCTCTACCGCACCATCGAGTCCAAGAAGGTCGAGAAGATTCAGGACTTCTACACCGTCGTCAAATCGGAAGTCCAAGACCTCAAGAAGGAAAGCAAAACGGAAATGGAATTCAGCGAGGTGCAGTACAATATCAATCTTAGTAACGATATATTCACGGAGAGGTATCTGCGCAGGCCGCCGCAGGAGGCGATCAGATGAGCGGGGGCACGAAGGCGACAGGGCTGCTGCTGATACTGCCTTTCGCAGTATTGAGTACTCGCGCAGAAGCCTCCGGCTCAAGAGACGCCAACGATTCGTCCTGGTTTAAGCTGCCGCCGATTGAGGCGCACGGGTTCTATGAGATGCGGGCGGGGTACCGCACGAGGAAGGACAAGTACGCCAAGGATATGTCGATAATGGAGGCTCGCGCGCAGTTAGACCTGAGCTCGTATATGGACTGGGGCGATATCAGGGTCAAGGGCGACGTATTCGGCGATGGGGTGGAGGAGCAGGCCGATTTCGATTTGCGCGAGGCCAATATTTTCCTTCGGCCTTTCGAATCTATGGATATGAAGATAGGAAGGCAAATCCTGACCTGGGGGACGGGCGACCTTATCTTCATCAACGATTTGTTTCCGAAAGACTGGCAGTCTTACTTCATCGGCAGGGACAACGAATACCTGAAGGCCCCGTCCGACGCGGTTAAGATCAGCCTGTTTGGGGACTGGGCCAATCTCGATATCGCTTATACGCCGCAATTTGACCCCGATAGATACATCGACGGCACGCGGCTTTCGTACTGGAGTTCGCCGACGGGCAGCCTGGCCGGCGACAATGCAATCGTCCACACCGACAGGCCCGACCGCTGGTTCCGCGACGACGAGATCGCCGCCAGGCTTTATAAGAATATCGAGAACTACGAACTCGCCCTCTACGGCTATCGCGGGTTCTGGAAGAGCCCGGGCGGAATGAATGTCGCGATGAACCAGGCGCTTTTTCCCGAGTTGAACGTCTATGGCGCGAGCGTCCGTGGGCCGGTCGGTAAAGGCATCGGTAACGCCGAGGTCGGCTACTACGATTCGTCCGACGATGCCGCCGGCACGAACGCCCTTATCAATAATAGCGAGATGCGCTACCTGCTCGGCTATACGCAGGAGATCGGCAGGGACTTGACGATGGGCCTGCAGTACTATGTCGAGCAGATGCTGGATTTTCACGCGTACAAAAGGACACTGGCCGCAGGCCCGGCACGCGATCAATACAGGCACCTGACCACGGTTCGGTTGACAAAGCTGCTGATGAATCAGAACCTGCAACTCTCGCTTTTCACGTATTACTCGCCCTCGGACAAGGATGCGCACCTTCGCCCTAACATCCATTACAAGATCAACGACAACCTTGCCTGGGAGCTTGGGGCGAATATCTTCTTCGGCGACTATCCCAACAGCTTCTTCGGCCAATTCCAGAACAACACAAACATCTACACCGGCCTGCGCTACAGCTTCTGAGCGCGGCCGTCAATTTTTTTGCAGGGGCATTTGACAACAGCACCACATGTGCTATACTTTAAGGTAATCCAGGTTTATGGAGGTGGATGGCGAACGCCATCGGGGCCCGAAAGGGCCTTTTTTCATTTCGCCGCATCAAGAGAGGAATTTATCCCCGTTGAAATGGATCAAATGATCAGGAATTTCAGCAATCCAGACCTCCGTTTCCCAGGCTATATCGGCGAGGTGAGTCTTGAACTCCTTAAGGTCTGGAAATGCGCTTACGTATACTGGAGTTGCATTAACTCCGGCAGCCAATTGCGAGAGTTCTTGGTAGCGCTTAGGGGAGATTGGGCCATGGGACGTGACCGCTTCGACGAGAAAAAGCCGCTTGGTTTTTTCATGGTAGAGCACAACATCCGGCAATTTCTCGTGTTTGTCCACCTTCAATCTGACTTTCTCAAGCAGCAATATGTCTATGTGCAACATTTTCCGAGCCGTATCCCCGAAGTACAAGACGACGGCACCAGGTGCAAACCGCGGAGCAAACTGTTCCATAATTGCAACCTGGAGCTCGTTATGTTTGCCTGGGGAAAGCTGCAAGTTCCTGCCTGAAGAAAGCGTGACGGGGATCATCTCTCGCGTTCGTTTTTTCGTATAGAGATCAAGCAAAGCCGTGCGACCGGCCAAGAAGGCTTCAAGATTCGTTAGCCAAGAGGCTGTGCCAAACGACTGTATCAGCGTGACCACCTCAGGCGTCAGAGCGTAATGGCTCCGTGGGCTGTTAGTCGGCAACTTTGGGTCGTCGGGGTTGCGGAGTATGAGTGCGGCTTGCTCGAACTGATGAATGACTTGGCGACGGACGGTCTCTCGTGTGTTCTCGGCGTATCTCTTCTTGTACTTATCTTGTGCGAAAAGCAAGATGTCGTGGATTCTCAGTCGCGGTGCGCTTGCCTGCGACCAGGGATCGCTCTTTCCCAAATTCGCGAGCGCCAAGAAGGTGATAGCGGAGATATCGTTGCACTGCTGCGGTGGCAGACCGAGGGATTCCAGAATCTTCTGCGTCTGCTTTATTCGCTTCAATTGATGACCCTTTTCAGCAATTTCTTCATTACAGCAGGCGGCTTGATAGTCTCCCAGACGAGGATGTCAATTGCTGTCTCTGGTTCGCGCGCGGCGCATTCCTCGAATGCCTTACCCAATTGAATAAGGGTGTCCAAAGACGGCAGCGGTATTGCTCTTATTTCGGTAGCGCTGACCTGCGTATTGCCGCTGCAAATGCGGAAGTATTGGTCCAGCAGACGGCTGTTGAGAAGCACAGCCAAGCCTATCGCCTCGCGCGGCGTCAATTCAGATTCCGGCCTGCGTATGTAGTTCAGATGATTCTCAATGCCTATGAAATCAAAGTGGA
>DATEBC010000434.1:0-5525 GCA_035288065.1 Sedimentisphaerales bacterium
AAGAAAAGCTGAACTGGCAAATCTGACACGGCACATCAGCCAATCATATCTTCTCTTCTCCGGGTGCTTGCGAATCGGCGGCTTCCTGCTCCTCCAATGCCTTTTCCTTGCTCTTGTCGTCTTCGTGCTCGGAATTCTTGCCGCGTTCCTTCTCGAGCTGCTCGATCCGCTCCTGCAGCTCGCGCATCTGCTTTTCTATCCGCTCGAACACGTCCTCGCGCCGCTCAAGATTCGGCGCCCGAAGTCGGCCCGGCAAATCCCGCTTCAGTTGCAGGTCCTTCCAAATCTTAACATCCGGCACGCTCGGCAGAACATGCCTGTCAAGCAGCCTCCTATTATCCCTGTCCGCCGCGGTCTTGCGCGCATTCTTCAAGGCCTCCTCAGCCGCCTCGCGATACTCCTTTGGGAGTTTGTCGATGTCCTTCAAAGGCCTCTTGAAATGCGAATCGCCGGCATCGACCGTTATCTCGGTATCATCATTGTCCGGATCGCCTTCAATTGTAATCGTGTATCCTTCCCCGTCCGTCGAATAGTGATACACATAGACCTCCTTGAATACCCTGTTTAGCTGCTCGTCGAGAACAGTGCTCATGCCGCCGCCGGGCGGCTCCATCTGTATCCACTGTTCCAATTCAGGCTGTAACTGGAATATCCGGCCAGGCTGCCACGACTGCACAATCTCCGGCTCAGGCGGAAACTTCGCCTCGAACTGCGAATCCTCGTCAAACGACGCCAGCTTCAATGCCACACCCTTGCGCTCGCCCAAGTGAATGATCTCCAAGGACACCTCCGCCCCTGCCCCGGCCTCCTGCACCGCCTCGGCGAATATCTCATTGTTCGTCACCGGCTCGCCGTTAAGGGCGATGATAATATCATCCCTCTCGAGCCCCGCCCCATCCGCAGGAGTGCCAACGCCGACGTTCTGTATCCGCACCCCCTGGCCCTCTCCGAGCCTCAAGTGTTTAATAAGCAGATCCGGAAGCGCCCTGGCGTCCATCCGAATCCCGATATACCCCTGCTCTTCTGCCGCCGATGACTCGCCGCGCGCAGCGCCCCCAAAACAAACCAAAACCGCCAAAACAATCGTCAAATAATTCCTTGCCTTCATAATCCTGCCCTTTCAAATTCAACGCCTGCCTACTGCCCACATACGCGGGCGAATCTCACTGTCATTCCTGCGCAAGCAGGAATCCACTCTTGCTTTCTACACACAACCTCTTCGTGCCTTAGTGGCTTAGTGGCTATTCCGAAATCTGTGGTTGAAACACCTATAAATCACCATAATAAACCGCCGGCCGGACCATATCCTCCCGCAGCCCCTCGACAAGCCACTGGCCTCCGTTCTTGTCCGTAAAGCCGTAGTAATCAACATTGCGAATAACATCTCCCCTTACGGGCGGCGGCGCCGTTCTTTGAACCTCGATTTGACCAGCCGCATTACTCGCAGTCACTCTCGGCTCCATTTCACCGTTTCGTCCCTGCGTCCCGCCCGACAGCGCAAGGTGCAGCACAAATCCGATCAAAAGCCCGGCAGCCAGACCCGCCGCAAACCGCAAGACGCCGCTGCTGAATGTCTTCCCTCGAACAGGCTCCTTCCCCCGCCACGCAAGATCGATAATCTCCTCAGCTGGCTTGCCCCTGTCGAGAACCTCCGAACCAACCGCCTCGACGCTCGCCTCATGCAGCTCAGCCAACTGCTCTAAAAGCTCCTTGACTTTCGAATCCTTTTCCATTGCCCCGTCGAGCATCTCTTGCTCGCTCGGCGTAATCTCGCCGTCGATATATTTGCCGATCAGTATTTCCAGCATATCGCCTGTAATATTCATCCTTCGCCCACCCTGTTCTTTTCTCTGGTTGTTACCCTGTTAAGGATCATTCTTCTCGCCCGCGCCAGCCGAATCTGCATCGTCGTCACCGGCACATCCAGTATCTCAGCCATCTGCCCACAACGCTATAGACCAGCCCCTTGAGCCAGCCCCAGTTGCGAACCAGCAGCTCACGCAGAGCCTCCCTATCGCCCCGCCGGGCCGCACAAGCCAGCGCCGCCTCATTTTGCCTTCGTTCGTTGCCCATACCTTTCATAATATATAGATACGCCCCACCTCTGGTTCATACATAATCTCCCCCAAAATAATCCCATCCTTCGTCCGCCATGTTTAGCCGCCGTCGGCACTTGTCCCCTTCAAACCTCTTCGTGGCACGGCTATCCCCGCCAGGGGCCCGTGGGGCTTGGCCGTGGTCGTCCGCAGGTGGGCAGGCGGACCAGCCCGTGCTTTCCGAGCCCGCTGCCGGGCCAATTGTCCGGTCAGAAACCTATGTTACCCTAAGGTAACAGAGCTTATTTGGACGTTAGGCCGCAGCCAGCCCGGTTGTCCGCCTAAACACGTATTTCACCCTAAGCTCGTCCCGCTCCCCGGCTGCTCATGAACGCTTCTCCACAAACCGTCCCCCCACAAATTTGTGCTGGGCGCAGACAAAAAGGCCCCGGCTAACAAACCGGGGCCTTGCAATGCGTAGGGTGTGCAAAATTTATTTTGCACACGCGGATACTCAGGAAGGCTTCTCTACAAGCCGACCGCCCACAAATTTGTGCAGTATGCTTGAGATCAGAGTCTGATAGGCCAACCCCTCTTCGAGCGCTCTTTGCTGGATCTTCACCAGATCCCTCTCTGAAATCCTGATATTCACTCTCTTATCCTTGCGGAACGTAGCCCGTGCATAGTCCTGATAGCGCTTGGCCTCTTTTTTGATCTGCGGGACAGACTCGGTCCTGCCTCGCTCCACCGACTCAAGGATCGTCTTTTCCTCTTTACTGAGCTTCACATTTGTGGCCTCCTAAAAGTCTCTTCATCACTTTCAGCTTTGAGCGCAAGCATTTTTGCAGCCAGTTATCTAATACGCCTAAACAATCCCCTGTTCTTCTGCTGCTCTGCGAAGTTCGCTACGTAGCACGAGTCTGCGGTCTCTGCGCGCTCTCGGCGGTGAAAGAGGAATCCGGCCTTAGCCGATTTCCTCGTCGATCCAGGAGATAAGTTCCTTCACGTCGTTGAGGGTGATGTCGCCCATGTGTGCGATTCTGAAGGTCAGCTCTTTTAGCTTTTTGTAGCCGTTTCCAAAGGCCGTGTTGTGCTTCTTCTGCACCGCCGCGATTGTCTCGCCGACGTTGATCCCCCGGGTGTTCTTGATTGCCGTGAGGGTATTGGAGGCATACTTCTCCTCGCAGAAGAGTCCGAATTTCTTCTTCGCCCAGCTCCTTACAAAGTCGGCCATTTTCGCGTGCCGCTTCCAGACGTTCTCCATGCCCTCTTTCACGAGCTTATGACACTGGTAGTTCAGCGCCATTATGTGCGGTATGCTGGGTGTAACGAGGGTCTGATTCTTCTGGGCCGACTCCGCCCAAAGCTCAAAGTTGAAGTAGTAGCCCCGGTTGGGCACTCTCTTGCTCTTCTCCAGCGCCCGGTTGCTGACAGCGGCCACGGCGAATCCCGGCGGAATGGCAAACGCCTTCTGGACCGACGCGAACGCAACGTCCCACCCAAGCTCATCGAACTTCAAAGGCAGCCCGATCATGCCGCTAACCGAATCCACAAAGACCAGAACATCCGGGTACTTGGCCTTCATCATCTTGCTTATCTCGGCGACGGGATTCATCAGCCCCGTGCTCGTCTCGTTGTGGACGAGCGTAATCGCAGCATACTTGCCCGTCGCGAGCTTCTCGTCGATCATTTCCGGGAGAATGGCCTTGCCCCATTCGACTTTCAGCTCATCGACATTCACTCCGCAGCTTCTGGCCACGTCGGCCCACTTGTCGCTAAAAGCCCCGCAGCCCGTCGCCAGCAGCGTCTCGCCGGGGGCGACGCAGTTGCGAACAGCCGCCTCCCATATCCCCGACGCCGACGACGTGGACAGAAAAACGTGCTGCTTGGTAAAAAGAATCTGCTTTAGCATATCGACCGTTTCGCCGTGAAGCTGCGCGTACTCTTTGCCGCGGTGCCCCAGCGTCGGACGCGCAAGCTGCTCAAGGACATCGTCAACCACCATCACCGGGCCGGGGATGAACAATCTCGGCGGGTTCTTCCAGTCTGTCATTTTCAAAAGTCTCCGAAAAATTATAGTCTGTTAATAGTCAATCCCGTGAACATCTTGGGATAAAAGTAAGTCGATTTCTGCGGCATTCTCTCGCCCGCATCGGTAACGCCTATAAGCTGGCTCATCTTTATCGGGTTCACAAAAAACGCAGCCTGTTTCTCCCCCGCATCGACCCGGGCGATCGAATCGTCGATTGCGTTGGGCGTGCCTTTCACGTATTCCAGGTTTTCGCCCTTGGCCCGGCGCTGCTCGTCGATGCCCAGGAGCTTTTCGAGGATGAGCTTGTGCAGCACGGCGACGTCCAGCGACCGGTACGCCGCGCTCCTTTCCGGAACAGCCGAATCCATCGCGCCGCCGTCCTTCAGCACCGCCAGATAAAACGCCCCGTCCCCGCCATAGATTGCAAAAGCATTCCGGCCCTTGTCCATTTCCCGCTTCATCCTCGCCAGCATTTCGCCCTTCGCATCGGCCTTGGACTCTTCGTCGTCGAAGGCCCTCGCCGTAACCTTAAAGTTCCGTCCGAAACCGGCGATCAGCTTCTTTATATCGAATCCGTCGAGGTTGGCCACAAGCCGATGCGTCGCCAGCACTATAAGACCCTCGTGAGCCATATTCGTAAAGGCAAGCATCTGATACTTCGCCGCAGGATTCGAATTCTCCCGCGAATACATCAGCCCCGTTGTGTAGCGATGATGCCCGTCCGCTATGATAACGCTCTTATCCCCCATCATTCGCCCAATTGCCTCCACATCCTTTCTTGCGATTATCGCAAAGAGCCGATGCCGAACTTCCTGCTCGTCGGCAAAGTCTATCAGAGCCTCCCCCACCGCCGCACATTCGATAATCTCATCGGCAATCCCCCGCTCGTCGTTATAGAGCATAAAGACCAACCCAAACTGCGCCGACGTGGCTCTGGTCAGGTTCAGCCGGTCCTGCATGGGCTTCTCGAGCGTCTCCTCGTGCGGCTTGACAATCTTCCCGAAGTCCTCCAGCTTAGCCAACGCAATAAAAGTAAGCCGCTGCAAATGAGTCCCGCCGAGATCGTAGTCCTGCACGTACCCGTAAATCGCCTCTGCCGAATCCTGTTTCAAGGCCCCGCTGGCAATCCATTCGTTGAGGTAGCCCCTGGCCCTTGTATATTGGTTGTCCGCATCGCTGTCGCAGGCAAAACTCTTGGCCCTGGTTATGCGTACGATATTGTGCTCGTTCTTTTCGTAGAGCTGCTCCTGCTGCTCCGCACCGATCACGTCGTAAGGCGGCGCAATGCAATCGCCCACGTCCCCAACAACCGCTGGATCGAACCTGAACGCCCTAAACGGCTTAACTTCCATACCCAAATCTTACTTCCACGCGGCCTCATCGCCGCCGCCTCTATATACAACAGAACCGTCTAAACACACAAAACGCGGGATGCTACCGCAGAAAATACCCTTTGT
>DATEBC010000435.1:0-9022 GCA_035288065.1 Sedimentisphaerales bacterium
AATGGACGAGCAACTTGCAGTTTGCTTTTCTGCGTGTTTTCAACTGGCCGCTGAGCATAGGGGAGAACATTTCACTTTCGGTGGGCACAAGAGAGCATCTGACGGATGGGGATTCGGTGTCGCGCAGAGAGCACAACCAACTAAAGAACTATTGCGCGAACCTTGAAGCCAAGCTGACCCGTGAACAACAGAGAATTGAGACTCTAACGGGGCTGCCGAACGGGTCTTTTTTGGGCAATGCGAAGCTGGTCGAAGCTCTGGTTTACACATCGTCGATAGACAAGGCCAAGGGCGAAATATCAATAGACGCCGGGGGCAACGGAGACCTTGAACGCGGACAATTCGTCCTGGCCGAGAACAGCATTATCGGAACGATAGGCGATGTGTCCCCGGTTGGCACGCGGGTGAAACTGCTAACCAGCCCGATGTCCAATATCGCAGTGGAGATGGGCGACGTGAAGCGTTTCATGCAGGGCATCGGCGGCAACCAGGCGAAAATTCCGATGATAAAGCAGAAGCCCGAAATCGGCTCGGATGTTATGGCTGCAAGGAATGCGGGCATTCTCAATACCCCTATCATCGTCGGAAGGGTGGTTGGCTGCGAAAGAAACGCTGAAAGTGCTGCGCTTTGGGATATAATAGTCGAGCCGGCCCTCGACATCGGCCGGTTACATGACGTGGTTGTGATCGTGATGAATCCCGGGAATTGAATAGATTACTCAAACTGACCGATTCTGTGGTTAAGCCGGTTAAGCCGTCCCGTGGGGACATGGCCCAGGCATTTTTCATATATTTGGATTCCTGCTTGTGCAGGAATGACACAGGGGTCTGTTACACGCTCTTATTAAGGAATTTTGATGCGGTGGTTTCGCTTTGCGGGGCTGATATTATTGGTGATGGTCGTCCAGGCCAGCGTGCTTGCAAATCTGAACAGCGGCCCGAATCTGCTCTTGGTCCTCGTGGTGTTTTTCTGCATCTACTGCGACCTGGATGAAGCAATCATAACGTCTTTTGCGATAGGTTTTGCGGCGGACTTGAGCGGCTCTTCGATGCCGATGGGCCCGCAAACGCTCAGCTTCGGGCTGTTGGGGACGGCTCTGGCTTATTTGCGTCGCGTCGTAAACGTCAGAAACATGCCGTCCCAGGCGCTGGCCATATTCGCAGTCGCACTTCTCGCCGGGGCTCTGGCCCAGTTCCTGGCGCTATTCAAAGGCCAAGCTTTCACTGCCAAGACTTGGGGCATCCTTTTGGGGATCGCGGTTTACTCGGGGGTAGTCGGGCCTTTTTTATTCCTGCCCTCAGCCTGGTGGATGCGGATAAGGACAAATCGCTTAGCCCGATGAGTACGAGAAGCGTAGAGCGTGCAGCGGATAGAAAAATTACTATACGCTATACGCTATACGCTAAACGCTAAACGCTATGTACGAGAAGCGAGTAAGAATTTTCGTTGCTGTAAGTGGGGCAATGCTGTTGGCGTGCATCCTTCGTCTGGCGCAGATGCAACTGCTGCCGGGCTCGTCGGTACAGGACGAAATAGCCCGGCTGAAACGTCAAGGCAGCTCATCGCTACAACTTAAAACGCTCAGGGGCAAGATACTCGACAGAAAAGGCAGAATCCTGGCCGCGGACGATGCGAGATTCCAGCTTTGCATCAGTTATTCGTTGTGCTCGATCCTTGACGCGAATGTCTCGAAGGCGGCGCTTGCCCGTGCAATGCGGATGTCCGAGGCGGACCCGGCGGATGCCGCTTTGCGCGAAGCATGTAAAAAGCTCGAAGCCAAGCTCGAAACGAAACGCAAAGAATTGATCAAGATAATCGAGAATTGCACACAATTCGGCGTCGAGCAGGAGGAAATCGAGAAGAAGATACGGGCCGCCAACGACAAGATATGGAGGGTCAGAACGTTTCTGGCATGGCTACGAAACGACCCTGACCGCGGGATAATAGCCAAGTACGGCAAGGTCAGCCGCGTTCCTTTTTCGGAGGCTGTCGCTGACTTTAAGAAGCGTTTCCCGAGTGAAAGCAGGCGTCTCGAGCTGACCGGCCAAGTCACGGATCTGTCCGATATGGATAAGCTCATATCACTTCTGGAGCTGAAAACGGACGACGATGTTTTCAACGCCCAAGTGGAGTTTCTCGACGTTGAGGGGATCGAAATTGTGCCGATGGGGGAGCGGTACTACCCCTACAAGACTGCGGCGGCGCAAACGATCGGCTGGGTCGGTCCGGCATCGCAGCCTGAAGACTTGGAGCTCTTTGCAGACGACGAACTGGCCGGCTACCTTGCAGGGGAGGTCTGCGGGAAAGAGGACGGGGTCGAGTATGTCTGCGAGAGTATTTTGCGGGGCAAGCGCGGCGAACTGGTTTACGACATAGACAGCCAGCTTGTAAGCCGAACGGAGACCAAGTTCGGCAAGGATGTCTATTTGACGCTGGATATCGAGCTTCAAAAGAGGATAGAGGAGTATCTTAGAGATTATGGTCACGACCCCAATTGCGGGCCGGGAATGGCGGCGGCTGTGATAGAAGTTGCAACGGGCGATATCCTCGCATTGGTTTCGCTGCCTTTGTTCGATCTGAACCGCGTCAGAGATGACTACGCCGAGTTGGCGGCCTCGAAATTAGTGAATAGGAGGGCATACGACCCCCTGGTGAATCGTGCGATCAATCGGCAGTACCCTCCCGGCTCGGTTGCTAAACCTGTGATTTTCGTCGCCGGGGCGGAGACGAGAGTTATTACTGCCGACGAGGTTATCAGTTGTCCGGCGCGGGCGGCCCCGGAAGGCTGGCCCAACTGCTGGATATACAACACGTATAATTGGCTGGGCCACGACAGCCAATGGCCTGACAACAAGGCCCGAAACGCCATCAAGGGCAGTTGCAATATTTATTTCTCCCGCCTGGCGGACCAGGTCGAGCCGAGAGCGCTGCAGCAGTGGCTGTTCAATTTCGGGTATGGCAGGAGCATAGTCGAACCGCCGGCGTGCATCAAAAGGACGGAACTTGAAAGGAACTTGAGGCACTCCTGCGGAAGGATCTCAAGCGGCGTGCCGGAGGGCAAGATAGAACGATTTGACCAGGCGCCTTCCCTGAGCCAGCGTGAAAGGAGATGGTTCGGCATAGGCCACGGCAAATTCCTGGTGACTCCGCTGCAGGTGGCAAATGCAATGGCCGCCATTGCTCGACGGGGGATATACAAGAATCCTCAACTCTATCTGGATAATCCGAACGATCCCAATTCGACGATGCGATGTCCCGAGGGCGATGTCGATCTTGGCGTATCGGCTGAGACTATGGGCGCTGTTTGGGAGGGAATGAGCGCGGTGGTCAACGAGGAGAATGGAACGGCGAACAAGCAATTCGGGGATTTTCTGGCCGACTTTGCCGCGCAGGATGTGCGGATCTGGGGCAAGACCGGCTCGACGGAGCCGGCCAACGCCTGGTTTGCAGGCTTCGCCGCGGATAGTCAAGGCCGCAGCATCGCAATGGCCGTGGTGGTCGAAGGCGGCGAGTCCGGCGCAAGAGAGGCAGCCCCGCTCGGGCGTGAGATCATCCAATTCACTATCGACGCCGGCTACATAGGCCGGCCCAGACCAGCGGATGAAATGTAAATGCAATGCCCAAGATGAGGATGAGTATATCGTTGATCTTGAGGGCGAGAAGATACTCAGCCCGGGGCCGGATGGGAAGGTTGGCACTGAGGATGATATTTCTTTGCCGATCAATCCTGCGGTTTTGTGGTGGGGGGATTAGGGCACGGCAACACGCTTTGTAATTATTCAAACTGACCGATTCTGTTTTTTTTGACACGGACCCACGGTCCCATAGGGATTTACACAGATTAACACTGTTTTTCATATATTTGGATTCCTGCTCCGTTACGGGCGGATGTTCCATTTCTCAGGAATGACAGATACTCTTATCCTGGTGTCATGTAGTTATGTTGAAGTTTTACAAGTACTGCGACTATGAGATTGCCACGTCGGCCTGCGGCCTCCTCGCAATGACAGTGAATACCTAAGATAAATCGAGGGTGACGGGGGTGTCGAGGCTGTTTAGCTGCTGCTGGAGGATTTTGAAGAATTCCTTGTTGTCGGGCCAGAGGATTCTTTCGTCGTCGGGGATGGGCTTGTCGAGCTCGTCGAGGAATCGGGTGATGGCCGGCTCGTCGAGTTCTTTGGCTGAGATACCCAGGCCGAGCTTCTCTATGTAGTGGGCGTTTATCACCTGCTCATATTGGCCGGCGACGGGCAGGAGGAGCATTTTCTTTTTCAGATAGAGGCACTCGCTTATCAATGAGAAGCCTGCTGATGCGATTACGCCTCGTGCGGCGGCGAGGTCGTTCAAGAAGCCTTCGGTCGAGCGTTTCTTGAAGGCGCAGTTCTTATAGTCGAGCGGGAGACTGAGGGTCTTATCGAAGCCGTAGATGAAGAATTTGTAGTCGCCGAATTTGCCGAGCATATCTCGCAGACGCTCGTGGTCCTCTCCGATAGTGGAGTACAGCAGGATGTGCTCTCCGGGCGTGGGCTTCAATTCGGTTACGACGGGCCTGACAACGGGCGGGGCGAGGACGGCTGAATCGATCCTCAGCGGGGCCTTGAAGAAGTTTATGATAATGTAAGAGACGGCGCCTACGTAGTGGCATCTGGTTACGGTCTGGGCGGTCAGACGGGAGAACCAGTTTTCGGCTTTGTGTTCGAGCTTGCAGAGGGTGAGGACGTGCTCGTGGTCGATGCTGACGAAGGGCACGCCGTTTCGCCAGGCCCACCCCCACCAGGCGCTGAAAGGCTCGAAGTCGGATATTATCAGTTCCGGGTCGAAAGGCTCGAAGTGCTGCTTGAAAAGCTCGTCGTTCCGGCGGTTTGCCTCGGGGAGCTTGAGGAGGTTCTTCTTTAGTGTCTGCGATTTGTCTATTCGGCCACCTTCAAATGCGAATGACAGGCCGAAGATCTCCTTTACCTCCGCCTTTGGCGGACCGAAGTATTGCCTCAAATAGAGCAGCGATTTCCGGGAGCCGACGAAGATCAGATCGTGGCCGGCGTCGATAAGCCTTTGGCCTATTAGATGTGATCGGCTGCTGTGGCCGAATCCCTCGCCTGCGACACCGTAGATTATCCTGGCCATTTGGGTTTTATCCTAATACCGCGTTTCACACGCATTGCGAGTATGAGATTGCCACGCCGAGCCGCGCTCGGCTCGCAATGACGGGTTGAAGGCTTCTATTTGGTCCGAATCCTGAGTATCAAAGGCGGTATTCGCAGCCCATATATCAATTCGACTTTGATAGAGCACCATGTTCGTTTTGGCGGGCGGCATATCTTTGGCCGTTTAGCTTCTCACGGTAGGTTAGGGTCTTTTCGATTATCTTGGCGGCGACGGGTGACGCGACTACGCCTCCGGTATAGCCTAAGCCGAGTTTTTTATTGGGCTTGTGGATCGAGACGAGGACCACTATCTCCGGGTCGTCGGCTGGGGCGCCGCAGATGAAAGAAGCGATATAATCGTCCTCGGAATAGCGACGCTCGTTTTTTATTGCGATGTTGGCGGTTCCGGTCTTTCCGAAGACCTGCCACTTTTCGAGCATTGCCCTTTTTCCGGTTCCCTCGTTGACCACGCCCGCGAGGGCATCGGAGACGACCCATTTTGCGACTTCGGGCTTTATGATGTATCCGATGGTGGGCGGGCGCTTGACGTCTTGCACCGTGCCGTCGCTGTGGACGATTGCCTCGACCAGATACGGGTGAACGAGTCTTCCTCCGTTGGCGAGTATGCAGAAGGCTCGGACCATTTGCATGGCGGTGACGCAAATTTCCTGGCCGAAGGGCACGCGGGTCTCGCTGTATCCGGTCCACTTGCTGACGGGCCAGAGCAGGCCGTCCCGCTCGCCGGGCAGTTCTATGCCTGTCTTTTTCCCGAATCCGAAGCGGTTCAACCCGTCGTGGAGTCTCTCTTTGCCGAGTTTTTGCCCGATTTTGGCCATTCCTATATTGCTGGATTTGATCAGAACCTCGCGGAGCGCTAAGGCGCCGAATCCGTTGCGGTATTCACTTATCGTGCCAAAGCCCCTGCCGCTATAGCTTCCGTTTTCGCAGAAGATGGTTTCGTCCTTATTGACGGCGCCGGCATCCAAAGCGATAGCCACAACCACGGGCTTGATAATACTACCCGGCTCGAACCAGTCGGTTATTGCCCTGCTGCGGAAGTCATTGGGGTCGGTGGCGCCGACGTCAATCGGGTCGAAGTCGGGAAGCGATACCATCGCCAGTATCTCGCCGGTCTTAGGCTCAGCGACAATCGCCACAGCGGCTTCGGCCTGGTATTTCTCATACTGCTTAACGAGCTCATCACGGACAAACTGCTGGATAGTAGCATCGAGTGTTAGAATAATGCCGACGCCATCGGTGAGAATCCCCTGCTCGGCCTCGAGGCGGACTCTTCTGCGTTTGACATCGGTGAGGTATGTGCTCTGGGCGGAGGAACCCCTCAACAATTTGTCGTACCACAATTCGAGGCCCTCCAGGCCGCGATTATCTCGGCTTGCAAAGCCTACTACGTGCACGGTCAGGCCGCCCATGGGATAGTCTCTGACCCACTCCGAGTCAACGCCGACCCCGTGAATTCTCCCTGCGCGGGCGCACTGGTCGAAATCGAGACCTGCTTTGATCTTTGCGTAGCCGGGATTGCGGCTGCGGATTATCAGGTCGCGGATTTCGTGGGGGTCCATCTCCACTATCGGCGAGAGCTTCGTGGCCACGGCATCCGGATTCTTTATGATTTGAGGCTCGGCCTTGACTACAAGGATTCTATTGCTGGCGGCAAGGACCCTGCCGCGGGAATCAAGAATGGTGCCGCGTCGAGGAGACAGGGGGCTTGTTGACCGCTGCTGAGCGAAGCAGCGAGCGGTGTAGAACTCGCTTCTGAAATGCTGGAGGTAGAAGCACCGCGCCGCCAGCGCAAGAAACGCAATAATCAGGAGCAGCAGAAAACCGGTTGTAATCCGGACAGTTCTCAATTCTTTGGCAGTCTTCTATGAGTATTATTGCTCAATCCGCTCGGAGACAGCCGAGGGAGTGATGAGCCGTTCGAGCCGCAGTTGTTTATCCGCCAGGTCCTTGTTGAGCTGCCTCTGTCTTTCTGTTTGCATCGAAAGCTCGTAGAAGACGCGATTGTTGGCGTTTCTCAAATAGACGGCGAGAATTAAACTGGCCGTTAAGCAGAAGATAACAACAACGAACCGAAATCGGGACATCGCATCACCATTATTGCAGACGACGGCTCAGCCGGCAGTATGCATCGCAAGTAAAAATTAGCGTTGAAACCGCGTATGTTATCTTACTTGGCCGGGAGTTTCAGTTGCAGCCCCACGCGTACGTCATCCTCGTTGGGCAGGATATCGGCGTTTAGTTTGGCGATTTCCTTATAGCGAATGCCGTTGCCAAGCTGGTCTGCCGAAATCGCCCAGAGGCTATCGCCCTCCTTGACGGCGTAGAAGCGGCCCGGCTCCTTATTTTCTGCGCCGGCCGAAGGATTTTTCTGGCCGACGGACTTGACCGGCTCAAACAATGGACCCGACAATGGACCGCTGCCTGGGGCCTTGGCGGAAGCCACGACCGGCAGGGCCGGAATGACAATCTTCTGCCCCACAAAGATATCGTCTGGTGATTTCAGGAGCTTGCGATTCGCCTCGAAAATCCTGGTGACGTTGGCTCTTTTGTTGCCGTTTTCCGGGCCGTAGTGTTTCTTTGCAATCGAAGCGATGGTCTCGCCGTCTGCAACGACGTGGGTTTTGGTCTCAGCGGGCTTGGGAAGCTGGACAGGCCTGATAATCATGGTTGTGGTTGGTTCGATAGTGTATGGCGCTACCTGTGTCGCGTCGGCCACAGCCGGCTTGGGAACAACGAGGCTGTCTTCCGGGGCGCGTACCGGGCCGACTGGGTACTGAGATTCCTGCCGGCTACTGGAATCCCTGAGAAGCGAACCGTAGCCTGGTATTGGGACTGCGTATCGAACATCAGTGTTACCCGAGACGGTGAGGGGCGAATTATCCGAAGCAGGGCGCGGCTCAACGCCTTGTTCGGCCATTTGCGGGGGAGGACTTAGGATTTCGTCGGCCTTGCGCTCCCAGCCTCCTATGCCCGGCGGGTTATTCTTCATCATAATCTCAGTTAGCTCATTACTGTCGGACTCTCCGCGAAGCTTCGGCAGGCCGTTGATAATGAAGGCAATAATGAATATGAAGACCAAACCTAACAGCAATCCAATTTTGGCGTCGGAAGTCATGGCAGAGCTCCATTACACATTACAAAACTGTTCCTCAAATTAGCGATTCACAAGCACCATCGAATACTTTATTGTCGTCGAGCAATTCTCAATTTTGCACTCCTTGCTCGCGGATTTTCATGAATTTCGGCCTCTGAAGGCACAATTGGTTTTTTTGTCAGGACGGCGTAAATATCGTCTTGCGCGTTTTGCCTGAAATTATGTTTCACCATTCGGTCTTCAAGGCTGTGGTAGCTGATAACAGCTATCGAGCCTCCTTTCTTGAGCACATCCGGCGAGGAGACGAGCAGTTGCTCGAGATTATCCAGCTCGTTGTTGACCGCAATTCTGAGGGCCTGAAAAGTCCTTGTTGCCGGATGAATTCTGTTCCTTCTTTTCTTACCGGGACGCGCCAGTGCATTGCAGACTATCGCGGCCAGTTGTTCGGTCGTGGCAATAGGCTCATTAACGCGGTGCCGAACGATGAAACGTGCGATACGTCGCGATGCCCTGTCCTGGCCAAATCGGTATATCAAATCGGCCAGACATTTTTCGTCCGCTTCATTGACTATATCGGCAGCAGTCGTCTTTAATCTTTTGTCAATTCTCATATCGAGGGGCATATTTGCCTGGAAACTGAGGCCCGCACCCGGGTCGGCCAACTGCGCCGAGCACAGACCCAGGTCGGCCAATATGAAATCGGCCTTTTCTATGCCCTGTTTGTGCAGTTGCTCGGCGATCCGGGTAAAGTTGGAATGAACA
>DATEBC010000436.1:0-3013 GCA_035288065.1 Sedimentisphaerales bacterium
CCGCCACAACAAGACGGAAAAGAATCTCCAACTGCTCTGCGGCGCCGTTATGAGCGCCGACGACAGCGTCTATATTGCCGATATGGAGGGCAGGATCATCTTCGTCAACAGGGCTTTTTGCGAGACCTACGGCTACTCTGAGGAAGAGATAATCGGCAAGGACAGCGAGATGCTTTGGATGGGCGGTCGGGGCGACAATACCGAGAATGTCTTCCGCACCGGCGCGGCAGGCAGCGGTTGGGGAACCGGATTCTACCACAAACGAAAGGACCAGAGCGTATTTCCCGTTTCACTTTCGCGCTCCGGCATCACGGACTCGAAGGGACACGACGTTGCCGTTGTGGCCATAGCCCGTGACATCTCAGAGCGAATACTCGTCGAAGAAGAGCTTAGAACGGCGAATAATGAGCTGAGCGAGCGATGCCGGCAAAATAGCGGGCTGGCCGTTATGATCCTTGAAGCTCTGAACAAGTCACTTGCCGGCGCACAGATCGAGCAGGCCAGGAGCATTGGCGACGATTTTCTTACTATTGCAAGAATAGAGGCCGGAAAAATGCGGTTGGAACGGGACCAGACGGATTTTGCCTCGCTGGTCCGCCGGGAAGTCGAGCAGTTGTCGGCCTGGGCGGTTGAAAAAGACATCAAACTGCTGAGTTTCCTGCCTGATGGCGAACTCGAGATCAATGCCGATTATTGCAGAATAGGCCAGGCTGTAAGGAATTTAATCAAGCGGGCAATAGCATCCGTTCGACCGGGCGGCAATGTCACTGTGCGGGTTGAGGATACGGACAGCCAGATTGCGGTGCGGATAGAGGACGACGGGGCCGCAATTACCGGCAGCGAAATGGGGCATATCTTCGAGCGGTCCGAGCTGACGGAGCAGCGGTTTGATCGAGAGGGCAGTGAGTTGGTTCTGGGGCTGCCGATAGCCAGGGAGATGATCGAGATGCACGGCGGCTGCTTGTGGGCCGAGTGCGGAGACGATCGGTCAAACGCCGTGTGCTTTACCTTGCCAAAGTTGCGTCTGCAGGCGGGCGTCCATAGCGCGAGCGTCTCGTCCCGGCAGGCGTGATTGATTTCCTATCCCGGCGGTTCGTCCGGATATTTGCACGGTTTTGCGGCTCACATACCCTATTGTGCCGGTTTTCATCCGATCTGCGGTTTGCCTGGTCAAGTACGGAATAATGATAGCCGATAAGGCGGAAAGCGTTCCTTATGCACAGACGGCGTCTGTCTTTGCGGGTAACGACTCTACGGAGACGGCGTGGAATGAAAAGGGCTTTTTCGCTTGTCGAATTGATGATAGTCGTTGCGGTGCTGGGGATTCTCGCGGCGATTGCAGTGCCACAGTTCCAGCGGCACTCGACGCAGGCTAAAGAGGCGGTCGCAAAGGACTCCCTGCGTCTGCTGCGCGGCGCTATTGAGCTGTACACGGCTCGACACGGCGGCGTCCCACCGGGATACGAAGATGATGACGTGACCACGACCCCGGCCGCATCGTTCTTCTATAACCAAATGGTTCGTGACGGTCGCTATTTGTTGAGTATGCCTGAAAACCCGTTCAATAATCTTGATACTATTAACATCATAGGGAACACTGAGGCGTTTCCTGCATTCGCGCCCGGCGGATTCGGCTGGGCGTATCAGCCTGCGACAAAAACAATAAGACTCGATTGGCCCGGCGAGGACAGGGATGGAATCGCCTATTTCGAGTACTGAGCGTCATTGGGAAACCAGCCTAATCGGCTTAATCGCTCAGTGCAGCTTGTCCCAGACGCGAAAGGCCGGCAGAGAGAGTATTTGACTTTTTGTCGGTTTTTTCTTATAGTATATGTAAGGTGTTGCCGTCTAAGCCGGATTTTTAGAGATAAACGGGCGATGAAGAGATTGTTGGTTGCAATCGTTCTTTTGTACGGGACGCGCCTCGGCGCGAGGATTCTTTACGTTCCTGCGGGGCCTTACGTCAATATCCAGACAGCGATTGACGATGCCAACGATGGGGATACTGTCATAGTCAATCCCGGTGTTTATTACGAGAACATTTCTTTTCTCGGCAAATCAATCACGCTGTGCTCCGTTAGTCCTAATGACCCGAATATCGTGGCAGCGACCGTGATCGACGGCTCGACTTCGACCGACCCCAACGTTGGCAGCGTGGTGACCTTTGCAGACGGCGAAGGCAACGGCTCGGTGCTGTCGGGATTGACCATTACCGGCGGCACAGGCTCATGGTTGGCAGTGTCCTGGCGGTTCAGCGGGCTGCGGTGGAATCGGTGTGGGGGCGGCGTAGTGTGCTATAATATGTCCGCGCCGACCATCAGCAGGAATGTATTTGTCAATAATGTCGCGGGCCAGGGCGGCGGAGTCTATGTCTATGGCGACCCGGTTAATCCTCTCAATCCGGGCAATCCCGCCGTTCACGTCCGTCCGCTTATAAGCGACAACGTATTTAGAAATAACTCCGCCATCATCAAACATGGCTTTGCCCCCCCTAACGATGATTACCCGAATAACGACCACGGCGACGGCGGCGCAATTGTGGCCTTCCAGGGTTGCGACAGCGTCATAACAGGAAATTCAATAGAGAATAACCACGCGGATATGTATGGCGGGGCAATACACTTGCGCCAATGGAGCAATGGTCTCATCGAAGGCAATCGGATAGAAGGCAATGACTCAGCGCTCGGGGCAGGTGTTCACATAACGTACAACTCAAGCCCGGCGGTCGGCGGCAACCTCATAAGCGCCAACAGGGCGGGCGGGCTGGGCGGCGGCGGCATCTATGTCTATTACTACTCCAATCCCCTGATTGAGCGCAACCGGATTACCCGGAACGAATCGAGCAACGGAGCGGGGATTGGGGTGTATTGGAGCAGCGCACCAACCATTCGCAACAATCTCATCTACCGCAACGTCGCCGGCGACGGATTGATTGTCGTAAGCTCGGTACCGACAATTACGCACAATACCATAGCGGCGAACTATTACAGCGGGATCTATTGTAAGCCGGATT
>DATEBC010000437.1:0-10630 GCA_035288065.1 Sedimentisphaerales bacterium
GCGCCGTAGATGTCGCCGCCCCCCTCCCAAACGACGACGTTGCCCGATATGTCAATCACGCTGTCAAAAGCCGCTGTCGGATCGTCAATCGGATACGGGTCCCTAATGCCCACATGATAGGCGATTGTGAAATAGACCGG
Source organism: Sedimentisphaerales bacterium (assembly GCA_035288065.1). Lineage (GTDB taxonomy): Bacteria > Planctomycetota > Phycisphaerae > Sedimentisphaerales > Anaerobacaceae > JAFGCD01. The sequence continues at coordinate 141 of DATEBC010000437.1, forward strand.
ATTGTTGAAGTCCGTTATGTCGGCGCCGCATATAGCGTAAGGCATTTGCCGCCAGTGAAGATCGTCCTCCACGTCTATGCCGGTATGTGCGATCCACACGACTTTGTTGCCCGAAACCGCCGGATGGCTGTACGATGCGGTGTCCGTATGCGTCCTGAGAGTCCTCTGTGCGCCGGTGGAAAGCTCGCGCATAAAGACGCTCGTATTCCGCTGCGGCCACCCGAAGTCGCCGTATTCGGGGCCGCCGCACCAAACGACTATATCGCCGTCAATCTTGGGGAAGGTGTCGATTCCACCCCCCGAAAACGCCACGACCTGGCCGGTCTTAAAATCCCTGCATGCGATATCCCAGTCATAGTCCTCGCCCCATCCAAAAGCGGATACGACCTTATCGCCTGAGGCATCCGGATAGTGGGAATACCCGTCGATCCCGGAAGCAGCATCCAAATACTCTTGATTCACGGTCGCCGAGACTGTCACAATCTGCACCATATTCGGCTCACTGTCGGCCAGGCCGTCGCTTACTATCAGTTGGAAGACATACAACCCCTGCTCACTGCAATCGAAGTAAGGCGCAGCCGTATCCGCATCCTGGAGCGTCACCGGCGGCCCACCTACTTGCGTCCAACTGTACGTCAACTCATCAATCGGATCGGGATCGTACGAGCCCGACCCGTCGAGCGTCCCGCGACCGGGCACATCGATCACCTTGCCCGCCCCGGCATCGGCTATGGGCGACTCGTTGCCGACCAGGACGATTACTTCGTCCGGCCGGCTCGCGTACTGGCCGTCGCTGACGACCAGCTCGAAACGATACTCGCCGAATGATTCTGCAGTGAATGTGGGCACGATCGCCTCGGGATCGCTAATCGTCACCGGAAGGCCTGAAACTTGTTCCCAGCTATACAGCCTGGGACTGCATGGATCGTAGAAGAAGGAACCGCTGCCGTCGAGTGTAATCCACCCTGGCTCGGCAACGTGTATGTCGGGTCCTGCGTCGGCAACGGGCCTGACATAGCCCACAAACTCGTCGGCGCCGATATCGACTATTACCGCATATATCCTGGGATCGCCGTCAATATCTGTCTGCCCCGGTTCGGCAATAAAGGCCGGGTCGCCGGCGCCGATGCACGGAGAGTCGGGCAGCAGGTGATAATCATTGTTGCCCGGATAAACGAAAAGCGGGTCCGCCGAGATGTTGCCGTACGCGCCCGTCCTGTCTGCAGTCCCATCGTAAATAGGTTCGTAAGTGACGGGATCATGCATCATATAGTTGCCCGGGGCATTGTCCCAGACGTCGTTGAAGGCGATCGCGTCGTCGGCCACGTCCTCAGAGTATATGCCCGCCCCGGATGGTGCGCTGCAGATTATGTTATTCACTACCAGCGCCTGGAACATGCCGCTATCGGGGTCGGAAGCTGCATAGACATTTCCGCCGGGCCGGCCCTCCAGAGGCTCCAAGTCGCTCGGCAGGCTGGCGTCATTGCCGACGATGGTGTTGTTGAACAATTGTCCTCCAAGCAGGACGACTCCCCCGCCGATAACGCCGGAGTTTCCGTAGATCAGATTGTCCGTGATTCTCGCGTTGCCGACATAGATTATCACGCCTCCGCCGGCGGCGCCGGTATTGTCCCTTATGATATTGTTTGTTATCACCGCATCCGACAAGTAACAGGCAATACCCCCGCCGTATGAGACCGCATTGGATGCCCCGCTCGCCGGGGCGTTGTTATTCCTAATCACGTTTTTCGTGATGGTCGGCGAAGATTCCGAGCAGAAGACCCCGCCTCCCCAGAACAACCCGTCTTGCAGGTAATTCGTCCCATATCCGCCGGTAAGCGTAAAGCCCGTCAGAACCGCATCTTGCGTCTCTCCGCTCATGAACGTAACCGCGCTGCCGGTTCTGCCTGCGTTGATAATCGTGGCAGCCACAACCGCCGGGTCGTTCGGGTCGGCGCTGCTCACGACGATGTTTTTGCCGGAATAATTGATCCGCTCGCTGTAAGTGCCCGGCGCGACAATGACAGTATCCCCGTTGATGCAGGCGTTTACCGCCGCCTGGATTGTGGGGTATTCGCTCGGGACCTGACGAGTCGCCGCTGAAGATAATCGACACACAGCCGCCGCGACGATAAGACTCAGTAGAATTGCCTTTCTCATCCTTGTACACCCCTTCTATGATAGCCTTTTCGGCCTCAGAAACCGACTGTCAGCTTGCTCAAACTGACCGGTCCCCTGGGGACGGCACGATAAGTCCTTATGCGACAGCAATATAGCACAGTGTGTCATTCCCGCCCCACATCGGCGTGCGGGGTAAACTTCAGCGGGAATCCACTCACCCGCCACACTACTGGATACCTGCTTTCGCAGGTATGACAAGGCGAACCGGTCAGTTTGAGTCAGCTTATGAACACTGTACGACAGGCGCCAAACGGCACTCACACTCCAAGCTACCCATCTTACTGTAATAAGACGACGATCTTTCCCGGATGTTACAAGTTTTATGCAAAATTCTTCATATTTCCCGCAAATCCGCTGGTCGAGCTTACTCTCCCTTCTTGCTTATGCTACTCAAACCGACCGATTCTGTTTTTTGACACGAACCCACGGTCCCATAGGGATTAACACAGATTACCACTGTTTCTCAAGTATTTTGGATTCCTGCTCCACTACGAACGCATCCCGCCCAGGCGGATTTGCGAGTTCCATTTCGCAGGAATGGTAATGACAGATACCCTTATCCCTTTGTCAAGACTGTAGTTGCATCAGAATCCGGCCCAAGAACGGTCAGTTCGAGTTATGTCGGTTTTTCTATTCGCTCGGCTATAGTGCGGTTTTGCGCCTTCTGTGCAAAATCACGCCTCCCAGGCCGAGCAGGAGCAGGGTTGCCGGTTCGGGGACCGTTGTTCCCGAAACGATTGTCTCGAAGGTCTGCGGGTCGATGATGTCGTAGGGCTGCGGTCCCGGCTCGCCGATGCCCGCCCAATCGAAGCTGACGGAGAAGCCGCCGAGCGTCTGGCCGAGGCTTATACCCGCATCCAGCGCCTTTGCATCGTATGCGCCGTCATCGAGCAGAACAGGCTCGCCCTGCAAGACAAGCTGGTCCCAGCCGGACGGAATCGTCGGCGTCTCAACAGCCAGATTCGTATAGAGGTCGTAATCGAACCAGATCGTGAATTCCTCGATTGGGACGGTCAGGCTGTTGTTGGTTACCTCGTACATGTATTGCCATCGGCCCCCGCCAAGCTCGCTGGTTTGATAGATGATGGTCGCATCAAGTGAGGCAACAGCGGTCGCCGTCAGCAAGAATACAAAAGTCGCTCCTGTCAGAATTGTCCTTTTCATCGCATACTCCTAATCATCAATAACAATGTTAGTCTATGGTGCCGATCCTAAAAAGTCAAGAAAATTCTCGCCTTTTTCGCTGCAAACAGGTGTGCTTGAGCACCGAATCGGGCTTTTTCTGTGCATTTGCAGCGTTTGAGTGCATATAATGGCCGAATCTACGAAAGTAAAAGTTTTTGCGCCCATTTTTCGGGTGGTTGGGGGTCTTTGTTAGTGATGGGCCCCGGTGTGTCGGGGCGAAACGATGGCCTGGATGCTGAGGTAAAGGAGCAGTTGTGGCCCAGGAGCCTGATTCAGTATTGGTAACAGCGGCTTTGAACGGCGACGGCGACAGCTTCACGGAGCTTTGCAGGCGATACTACCCGGCTATGGTGGCGATTACTCATTCGATATTAGGCGACAGACATCTGGCCGAGGACGCGGCACAGCAGGCATTCGCCAAAGCTGCGGTGAAACTGCCCCAGTTGACGAAAAAAGACCGATTTGCCGGATGGGTTGCTGCCATAAGCAGGAACGCAGCCAGAGATATGCTCCCGACTACTCCGCCAAGGCGGATGCATCGTATCGAGGAATCTTCTGCGGCGGCGGCTGAATCAGGCGATAATCCCGCTGCGGAGGCTGTTAGACAGGCCTTAGGCAAGCTCGCGGCCTCGGCAAGGGAGGTCATCTACCTGCGATTCTATGACGGTATGCCATACGAGCAGATAGCCGCGGTCCTGGGCATCTCGGAACAGGCGATTAACGGCAGGCTGCGCAGGGCCAAGAGAGAATTGGCCGAGCATTTGAGGCGGGACGGTTTTGGCGAGGTAAGATCATGAATGAGCAAAGAGATGAGAAATGGCTGGATAAGCTGATAGCCGGAAGTATCGATACGAGCGAGCCGAAATTCGACGCAGAGAAATGGAAGCAGAAGCACCCGACGGAGTTTCAGACTCTCGTCGATCGCAGGTCGCAACAGACATCGACAGGCCCGTTTGGTCTCTTACGTTTAGTCATCAGCTACCGAATAACGCAAGTTGCTGCTGCAGCGGCAATTATGATTACTATCGGCCTGTTGATTGCTTACCTGGGCCCGGGTGAGCAGCCCGCCCAGACGGGCGGCGGAGCCAAGTCGCCGGCTGAGATGGTCACGTCCGCGTCGCTGCGAATGGCGTACAATCGCGGCGGTATGGAGGCCCTGGAGAAGCAGTGCGACAGGGCCGCCAGAATTCTCGGCCGAGGCTCGCTGTCGATGGCGGATTTGTTTGAGGATTTGAATGGTTGACATTATGAAAGGACCAATTATGAGCGTTTTACGTAACAATCGAATACGAATGCTTTTGTCTGCTCTGCTACTGACGTTGGGCGTCGGTGTTCCGGTCTTGGCCTATCCGCCGGACCCGGACAATGCGGCGCTGCTCTATTACCAGGCTTTTTTGTCGTGTCCAAAGGCGGATGAGCCGGTCGATACCCAGCTCCGCGATTTCGCCGACGGCAAGATCGAACTGAACAAGGCGATAGAGGACTATGTTGGAAGCTGCCGCGGCGCAATTGGATTGGCCGTAGTGGCCTCGGAGTTGCGTGGATGCGACTGGGGGCTGAGGTACTCTGAGGGATTCTCGATGATTCTGACGCATCTGGCCCAGATGAGGACTCTCGGGCGCATTCTGATCGCAGATGCCCGGATTATGGCGTCCCGGGGCGCTTATGAGGAGGCGTTGGCGCGCTGTGTGACGGTTCTGAAGATCAGCCGGCATGTCGGCGATGATACGCTGATCTCCACATTGGTAGGCTGGGCCCTGGAAGGGACGACATACGGATGCATCCAAGACCTCTTAGGGCAAATGCCCGGGGACCGCCAGGGCGGCAAGGGCCATTTGAAGGCCCTGGAGCAGTTGAAGGCCGACCTCGCCGCGTTGTCCAAGAGACCGCTTTCGTTGAAGAACTCGCTTGAGATCGAGCGGGAAGTGGCGCTCGATCAGATAAAGATGGAAAAAGTGCCCGATTTGCTCAAGGATCTGGACCCCAACAGGAGTCCGGAGGAGTCCATGAAGCTAATCGTGGAATACGGCGGGGAGGCATTTCTTGAGTTGTGCCGGGGTCATTACTCCAAATTTATGACCTGTGTAATGTCGATCGTCGAAAGCGACGCGTCTTATGCAGAGGCACGTCGGCGAATCACGAAGGTCTTTGAGCAGGTTGACAAAGACCAGAAGGACAAGAAGAACGAGGCCATGTTCACCGCTGCGCTTGTGCCGGCCCTCAGCAAGCTTTACGGCCTTATGATAAAGGCAACGACCCACGCGAATGCGGTCAGGGCGGCAGTTGAACTGTATATCGCCAAGGGGAAAACCGGCCGGCTTCCTGAGACGCTGCCAGCCGGTCTGCCTAAGGATTTGTTCAGCGGGAAGGATTTTGAATATATCAAGACCACGGATGGTTTTGTGCTCCGCTGCCAAGCCAAGGATATAGACAAGGACAATATCCACGAGTATAAATTCAAGGCTGCCATGTAACGCAACCCGTCTTTAGGCACAAAAAAGCCGGTTTTCCGCCGAACAAAGAGCGGAGCCGGCTTGTTTTCTGTTTACAGCGGGCCGACTACTACTATAAGACCTATTTATACTATAATAACTTTCCCAAAAACAGGTTGACGCTTGTTGGGGGCATGAATACAATACCGTCTGTTTCCTGAACTCAATCGAGAATGGTCTGCAGGATGATCGTATTGCATGGACAGGTTTAGTATGGTGAAAAGCAAAGGACAAATTGAGGCAGACATCAGTGAAGCTTTGATCAAGTTTGAGAAAGAATATATGGGGCGAGGTCCTGAGGAGACTCAGACCCATATAATTGGCGATATGGTGGTAATTCGTCTGCAGCGTGTTCTAACTCCCGCCGAGCAGCAGCTTGCTAAAGTAAGTAAGGACACCAGAGGACGAACGCTGATCAAGCAAGTGCGGACCGAGTTGCTTGAAAAAGCCCGGCCACTCCTGGAGCCGATAATAGAAGAGATAACCGGAAAGAAGGTGATAAGTCTTCACACAGACATTAGTACAATAACTGGAGAGCGAGTCATCATCTTTACGCTTGAACGTTCGATATTGTTTGATGACGAAGAAAAAAGGTAGATCGGCAAGAGTTTTTGTTGACGGAACTGTAATACCATTTAGATAATGCGCTTTCGATAGAAACAGGCAGATTGACAGGAGGTAGCTTCGTGCGACCTGCTGGAGAATAGGCCGGCAAACAGCAATTACAGGACTGTTGCCGGTTTTCTTTTTTTGCCTGAGAAGCTGTTGAAGTACGTTGTTCGCGGCCCATTCTATGGATGGCGAAATAGGATACAGGCCAACAGCCCTATTGCAGGGCGTCGGATTTTTTTATTGGCTGGAGCATGCGGCACTACTGACGGGTATAAGGGACAGAAGTATGGACCGGATTATAAGAGACTTCATGCACAGAGGCGTTGTTACGTGCGGGGTCGATGCAAATGCGGCTGAAGTTGCAAAGACAATGCTCGACAACGACGTTTCAGCTCTGGTGGTGGTAGATGAACGTCTTAACGCCTGTGGTGTCATCTCAAAAACGGATTTGGTCGGGTTTTACGGCAAGGAGCTATCGCAGATCACCGCCGAAGACCTTATGACCTCTGAGGTATTTACTGTCTCGCCGGATACCCTGGTTTACGAGGCAGTTCAGCTAATGTTGGAACACAGAATTCATCAACTGGTGATCGTTACACAGGGCGGCGCTCACCGCCGGCCAGTTGGCATATTTACGACCGGAGACGCAGTTGCATTGATGGCGGGCGAATCCGGTCCACGCTCTGAGGCCCAGATACGCTGTAGCGATTGCATTAGGAAGTTCATATCCATCGGTTCGGATAAAGAAGTTGATGGTAAAGTTCAGTGATGCGAAAAATTATGAATAACAACAGGAAAGCTGCAGTATTTTTGGATAGAGACGGCACGATAATCGAGGACCGCGGGCATCTGCGGGAGCTTTCTGAAGTCGTTTTCTTTCCGGAAACGCTGGAAGCACTGCAGGAGCTTCAGAAACATTTCTTACTTATCATAGTCACGAACCAGCCCGGGGTTGCGAAAGGCATGATAACTCGAAACGATGTAAATTATGTCAACACTCACATAATCACCACCCTTGGAGAAGCAGGCGTTGAGATTTGTGACGTCTACGTTTGTCCCCACAGACGTTCAGAAAAGTGCGATTGTATAAAACCAAAGCCTTACTTCCTAATAAAGGCCGCAGAACTCTATGGCATTGATCTCAGTGCGTCTTTTACTATAGGTGATCACCCGCACGACGTTCAACTCGCACGTAATGTCGGAGCAAGGGGAATCTACGTCCTGACAGGTCACGGCTGGAAACACTTTGATGAACTGCCGGAAAACACAGAGACAGCATCTGGGATGGCGGAGGCTGCTGAGATGATTATGTCGCGTCCTGCTGCCCCAATGCGAGGACAAAGGTCCAAGCAGATGAAAATGCAATTTCGTTCTGCAATGTGACCAGGTGCGCCAATGGCATCTCTATCAAGTCAGCAGACGTCATCCGACACGTGCACCTATCGGGAGCGATCTTGAAATTGCCGACATAGGGGCTTTTGAAAAACGAGCTATCAAGAAAATGTTTAGAGGATTACCCAAGAAGAAAACGAGTTGACGCGTGACCGCTCGTTCGTTAGAATTTTTTGGTTCTCATGAATCCGGTTATGGATAAGGAGGTTATAGTTGCCTATGGATAGTATAAATGAATTATTAAAAGAGAAACTAACAGCGGAAAATTACAGCAGGCTTATGGCCCTGGCCAATGCGAAGCTGCATGCGTTTGTGGCCGAGGCGATTGAGCTGACGGGGGCCGAGTCGGTATATGTTTGCACCGATTCGCCGGAGGATCGGGCCTATATCCGGCACCAGGCGATCGAGAAGGATGAGGAGATAGCGTTGAACATCAAGGGCCATACCTGTCATTTCGACGGGTATTACGACCAGGGCCGCGACAAGGGCGTAACGAAGTATTTGCTGCCCGCCGGCTCTGATTTGGGTGCAAGCCTCAATTCCATCGACAAGAAGCAAGGCACTGAAGAGATTCGCGGCCTGCTAAAAGGTTCGATGGTCGGACGCCAGATGCTTGTGATGTTCTTCTGCCTCGGCCCGGTTGATTCGGAGTTTTCTATTCCATGCGTCCAGATAACGGATTCGCCATACGTCGGTCACAGCGAGACGATTCTATATCGCCCGGGCTATGAGTACTTTAAGGAGATCGGCGATTCGCCGGATTTCTTCCGGTTTCTTCATTCGGAGGGCGAGCTTGAGGGGGCGGTGAGCAAGAATGTCGATAAGAAGCGGATCTATATCGACCTCGAAGAGAATATGGTCTGCAGCGTCAATACGCAGTACGGAGGCAATACTATCGGCTTGAAGAAGCTTGCGCTTCGCTTGGCCATTCAGAAGGCCTCGAAGGAGGGCTGGCTGGCCGAACACATGTTTGTAATGGGGGCCTGTGGGCCAAGGGGACGAATTACGTATTTTGCCGGCGCCTTCCCTTCGGCGTGCGGCAAGACGTCCACCTCTATGCTGCCGGGCCAAACTATCATAGGCGACGACATTGCATATTTCCGCAGGAAGGACGGCGTGATGCGTTCCGTGAACGTCGAGAAGGGCATTTTCGGTATCATTCAGGATGTCAATCCGCACGACGACCCGGTCATCTACGAGGCCCTTACGCAGCCCGGGGAGGCGATCTTCTCGAATGTCCTGCTCGACGGCGAAAACAGGCCCCACTGGCTCGGCATGGGCTCTAATCTGCCGAGCGAGGGCGTCAATCATTCCGGGCAGTGGCACAAGGGCAAACAGGGACCGGACGGCAATGAAGTCACTGCCTCGCACAAGAATGCCCGCTATTGCCTCAATATCAGTGATTTGAAAAACATGGACCCCCGGATGGACGACCCGGAAGGCGTTCCGGTAGGCGGCATCATCTACGGCGGGCGCGACAGCGACATCTGGGTCCCCGTCGAGCAGGCATTCAACTGGAGCGAGGGCATTATCCTCAAAGGGGCTTCTCTCGAATCCGAGACGACTGCCGCAACGCTGGGCTCGGAGGGCGTGCGGACGTTTAACCTAATGTCCAATCTTGATTTCCTCTCGATTCCGCTGGGCAGGTACATCCGGAACAACCTGGACTTTGCAGACGGCATTGAGAATCCGCCCCTTGTCTTCTCGGTCAACTACTTCCTCAAAGACAAAAAAGGAAAGTACCTCAACGGCATGGGCGATAAGCTGGTCTGGATTCTCTGGGCGGAACTCCGCGTCAACGGCGACGTCGAGGGCATGAGGACGCCGACAGGGATTATCCCGAAGCACAAGGATTTGGCCAAGCTCTTCAAAGAGAAGCTCGGCGCCGAATTTACCCAGGCCGACTACGTGCGGCAGTTCACTTTCCGCATACGCGAGAACCTCGCCAAGCTCGACCGCGTCGAGAAGATCTACAAAGAGAAGGTCGCCGACGCCCCCGAAATCCTGTACCGGACATTTGCCGAGGCCCGCAAAAGGCTGAAGGCCGCGGCAGAAGAACACGGCGACAACATCTCACCGCTCGATTTGCCTTCTGAGTAAGCAGTGAGGTTCAGGGCCGGAGAGAGAAAGATTATTGGACCTTGAACAGCAATCCGCCATAAGCGGACTCAATAAGATGTTCGCGTACTGTCATTCCGGCCTTGAGCCGGAATCCACGAGCCCAAACTGGATTCCCGCCTGCGCGGGAATGACATAAAGGGCGCGGGAATGACAACTTCAAAGGCAATAAACGGCCCCGTTTGCTTGGCCGTTCAAACATCAATAGTCGGATTGGGGCGGGCGGCGGAGATCGGTCAGCCAGTACAGCATCATTCCTGCGATAAGCACGGCGGCAAGCACCTGGAGGCTCCTCGGTTTTACGTTCCAGGCGTAGGATACGGTGCTATAAATCAGGAATGCGCAGACCGCACAAAAGATAATCGTTGTGAAGGGGTAGCCTGTGACGCGGTAGGGTCGCTCGACGCGGGGCTCTTTGCGTCGCAGGACTATCACGGCCAGGCTGGTTGCGAGGTAAAAGGAATAGACAGGTGCGGCAGTGTAGAGGATCGTATCGACGAAGGAGCCGAG
>DATEBC010000438.1:0-14642 GCA_035288065.1 Sedimentisphaerales bacterium
ACCATCGCTGTACAAGGGGCGATTCCGAGCAGAATACAGCCTGCCAGATAGCTTCTCCACAAAGGCACTTGCAGCATTTTGGCTCCGCCGACTTCTACGACTTTCCCGACCCCATAAGTTGCCCCTACCGGCAAATCCAAGCCAAAAGGCATCTTGACCAAATCAATCGCCTCTGAGCCGATGAAGCTGTGAAAAAGCGTTCCGAGGAAGAGCAATGCAATGGCGTACATTGTAAAAGGTTTGATTGCCCAGTTGACGAATAGCGTAAGGCCGACGGGTTTGGCGCTCTTGCCGGCCTTGAGGACCTCTGCGAAATCGATCTTGACCATGATGGGGTACATCATGAAAAACAGGCAGATTGCGATTGGGATCGATACGACCGGCGCATTGCCGACATATACGGCCAGGCCGTCGAGTGTTCGGGCGAATTGGGGCGCGATTTTGCCGAGGATGATCCCGCCCACAATACAGAGAATGACCCAGGCCGTAAGATATTTCTCAAAGACATTTAATCCTTTTGTTTCAAACTGTCTTGCGTTTTCTTCCGCCATATCGAGATTCCTTGCCTGCTACTCAAACGGACCGGTTTTCAAGAAGACGGCACGATAAGTCCTTATTCGACAGCGATATAGCACAGTGTGTCATTCCCGCCCCCAGGGGGTAAACTCCAGAGGCAATCCACTCACGCGCCAGACTACCGGATACCTGCTTTCGCAGGTATGACAAGGCGAACCCGTCAGTCTGAGCTGCTATTCTTTCCACAGTCAGGGTTTGAATGCCGTGAGGTTGACGCTCACGATGTAGTCACTGAGTTTGCCGTTTGGAGGCAGAGACTCTCTAACCTCTCTGTAGAGCGGGTCATTACAATCCGCCATTAGATCAATGCTGTAGGCCTCTTGGTCTATTCGAATGTCAATAAGACCGGCCTGTTTTGCCATTATTATCGTTTCATCTATAAGGACCGCGCCTGCAACGCAGCTTACTATGGCGGCGGCTGATTCGAGAACCTCTTGCGGCAAAGGTTTCTTTAAGGCAAGATCGGAAATACTTGCCTTGCCGCCGGGCCTTAGGACACGGGCAATTTCATTCCAAACCTGCTGCTTGTCCGGCGAGAGATTTATTACACAGTTCGAGATCGCCACATCAATACTCGAATCCGCCACGGGAAGATGCTCTATTTCACCAAGTCTGAATTCAACGTTGGAAAGACCGGTGTCCTCTGCGAATTTGGAAGCATTTGACCTGGCTTTGCTAAGCATCTCGGCTGTCATATCAACTCCGATAGCCCGGCCTGTGGGCCCCACCTTCTCCGCGGCGATAAAGACGTCAAACCCGCCTCCACTGCCCAAGTCTAAAACCACCTGTCCAGCCTTAAGATCGGCAATGGCGGTCGGATTGCCGCAGGAGAGGCCCATGTTCGCTCCCTCAGGCAGCACCTGCAGCTCTTCCCCCGTATAGCCGATTACCTCAGCAAGCTTGTCGGGCGATGACGAGCCGGAGCAGCACCCGGATTTACCTTTAGCTATTTCCGCATATCCCCGGCGAACGGTATCTCTGATTTTTTCGTTTGGCTCGCTAACCATGTGAACTCCTTTCAGTGATTCTCAAGGACTTCGGGCAATTTCTCGACGAAGGCCTTTATCTCGTCCCGCACGCGGCGGTAGCAATTCAAGGCTTCCTGCTCGGTCTTGGCGTTTTGTGCGAGTTTGGGCGGGTCTTCAAAGCCGAAATGCAGTATCCTGGCCTTGCCGGGGAAGAAGGGGCAGTGCTGACTGGCGTGGTCGCAGAGGGTAATGACGTAATCGAATTTAGTATCCTTGAATTCACTGACGTGCTTTGAGCGCTGGCCCGATATATCGACGTCCGCCTCGGCCATGACCTTGACGGCGTTTTCATTGAGGCCGTGCGTCTCGATGCCGGCCGAATATGGCTCGATAACGTCGCTCTTTAGGCGGCGAGTCCAGCCCTCCGCCATCTGGCTTCGGCACGAATTACCCGTGCAAAGGAATAGTACCCTTGTTTTCAAGTCGTCCCTTGAAGACATATTCTTTGTCAATTTGCCTGCCGTTCAAGTCAATTTCCTATATAGAGGCCCCTTTTCCCATCTGCAGCACTTTCAGTTGGGACGTTCCTTGTATCTTCAGGCTTTCGCTATGCTGACGACTGTATCCATGAATCTCATTTGACCTCCAATGGGATCGGGCTTGGAGGGGATCAGCCAGTTTGGATTCACTCCAATCCCTTTCCACCATTTGCGGCCACAGTCAGGCTCGCACTGATGAACGACAGTCTTTTTGCCGGACGCATATTCCCCATGTTGCGAATGTCCACAGTGGAATGAGCACGACACCACGGATTTATGTATTCCCTCAGTACATTTTGCAACAGCCTCAATTGTGCCGATTTCCGACTTGACAAGCACTCTGTCTCCATCGTTGATGCCATTTGCCGCGGCAGTCTCCGGGTGAATCAATAAGGGATTTTCGTGGTAAATCTCGGTAAGCCATTTATTGTTCTGTGTCCGGGACTGGCTTTGTACATTAACCTTGTAGGTCGTCAGAATCATCTCGCCGTTCTTGAGATCCTGATGCTCCGGCACCGGAATATAGCTGGGCAGAGGACAAAATCCACTCTTCTCGAGGAACCCGGAATACAGCTCGAACTTGCCGGACTTGTTTATTTTATCAGGTTTGAATCCGCCAAATACCGCGTTGCCGATTTTCTGGCCGACGTAACCCTCGTAACCGTACTTAGTGTCGGTGTAGCCCTTTTCAACGGCCTCTTCCTTGTTCTTTGCGTTTGACTTCGTCCAGTTCCAGTATACGCCGGTGGCTTTATCAAAGAGAATGTCGTCTGCCGCATACGCCGATTCATTCAGCTTTTCGCTATAGGAAAGATACTTAGGGACGGCATTTTCAGCGTGCCACACTCCATTCTTCTTGAGATACTCAAAATCGACACCTGATTCCTTACAAGATCGCTTGATAAAATCAACCGTGGACTCAAATCCAAGATCAATTCCAAGGCGTTCGGCGATTTCAATTGCCACATCCTGAAATTGCCTGCACTCTCCTCTGCTTTCCACGACAGGCTGACGAAGATAGAATTCCGGGACCATTTCGTACGAAACCATGTTATCCCAGGACCATCGCTCCAAGTACGAAACATCAGGCAGCACAAGATCTGCCAGATGAGTTGACTCGCCCATCGCAATATCAACGGAGACGAAGAAAGGAATCAATTTCTCATCTTTAAGTATGTCGATGTTCTCCTGACAGCCGCCGTTTACATACGCGGGATTGTAACAATAAATCATATAAATATCCGGTCGCCCGTTACGACCGTCTTTGATCATTTTGAGAACCTGATGATCCACGTGATGCGTCGGATACGCTATCTGGCCGGGGAAACCGTCTATTATCTTCAGGCCAACGGGATGCCCGGATGCCTTGGGATAACTAAACTTGGCGCCCACACCGTGGCAAGTTCCGCCCTTTACGTCAATGTGCCCGCAGATGGCATCCAGCATCTTTATTGCCCGCTCATTTTCAACGCCATTATAGTGAGCGACGGCCCCTCGATATGAGACGCATGTGCCGGGATTTGCCTTAGCGAACTGAATTGCTAACGTTCGCACCCTGGCAGCCGGGACGCCGCTTATGCCTTCAGCCCATTCGGGCGTGTACTGCGCTAAATGGTCTTTCAGTTGTCGCGGCGTCACATTCGTCCACGTTTCAATGAAATCGGAGTCGTACAAATCCTCGTCCATTATCACCTTGCACATGGCCAGTGCGACGGCGCCGTCGGTTCCGGGCCTGATCGGGATCCATTCATCGCTTCTCGCGGCGGTGTTCGAAAGCCTCACATCGAACGTTACAAGCTTAACGCCTCTTGCCTGGGCGTTTACCGCTCTCTGCGCTAGTTGAATGTGGGACGTGTGGGCCTCATAGAAGTTGCAGCCAAAGTTCAATATCATGTTTGTGTGTTCGACGTCGTTGACGTCGTAGTGTTTGCCCCAGGTAAGCTCCTGTGCCACCCATTTTGCCCCCTCGCATATCGTGGTGTGCCCAGCCACGGTCTTGGTGCCATAGGCAGGCAGAAAATTGTCCTTGATAATGGCGCTATCCGATCCCACCATTCGACCGTAATGGAACATAAACTTCTCAGGCGTTCCTTCTTCCCGGAGAGCCTTGAGCCCCTTGACCTTTGTACCGGCAATTTCGCCCCCGTCCACAAGCAGATTCAGAGCTTCGTCCCATGTAATCCGTTGCCATTTTCCCTGTCCACGTTCGCCGATTCGTTTTAGGGGATACAGTAACCGGTCCGGGTTATATAACTGGCTGATTCCTGCCTGGCCCTTTGCGCAAATCCTGCCACGGTTCCTTATGGATTTTGGATTGCCCTCTATCTTCACCAGCCTGCCATTTTCAACATAGCACAGAATGGCGTCTCTGGCAACGCATTGCCAGCAGGCCGACGGTATTACTTCTCTTTGCGCACCGGTCGTTGGCGAGAAATCTCTTCCTCCTTCGGACAGCTCCATAGCCTCGGCGGAATCCACATAGGGTCCCACCGCAGTTGCGGCTGCTGTGGCTGTAACTTTGCCACAGCTCTTCATAAACTTTCTTCTCGTGATGCTGTTGACGCTCAAAGTGTTCTCCTTTCCTGCGATCTTAAAAAGGCTTCTGCAAAATTGCAGGTTAGGCCTACTTAATAAAAGAAAAAATCCCTTCTTGATTTTTTCTTTTTAACGCGAACATATTGTCAAACAAGAGGTTAGGTGATTATTGAAGAAAATCACAGAGACGATTTTCTTCAACAATATAGGCCTAACCTGCAATTTTGCAGAACTCCTGCACTCTTAAAGGCTGATCCGACCGGCAAAAACAACCACAAACCTGACTGTTAAGACTCCGATCAAGAGCAATACCGAGACTAACACCGGCAATATCCTGCTCCTGAATGCCCCAGCCAGAATTAACAGGCCGAGCGGAAGAACCGATCCGACTATGATTTGAAGACCGACGAACCAAACAGAAAACCTCCCTATCAACAACATGTTGGCTACCCTGGCTGATTCGGCGGAGCCCGTATACAAGGCGACTAGCTCGGAGCCTACCATAACCAATTCAAGTATTACCAATGCGCAAATATATCTCTTTAAGCCGAAGAAAGGCTCCGCCGGTTCGTGCCCCGTCAGAGTTAGCACCAGCACGCTTACCGCCGCTGCACTGACCAATCCCCCAACGAGGAAAATCCAAGGCAACAACGCGGAATCCCACAGTGGGCTACCCGATAGCTGCATCAGGAGCAGGCCCGTATAAATGCTCGTGAACAGCGCCAACGGCACTCCCAGCCAACCCAGCACCTTCGCACTGCCGCCCTTGTTAATCCGCCACAAGAACGCATAGACAGTGCTTACGATCATGAACAGGGTCAGCACCCAAGTGCCCCACGATATCACGGAACTTGGCCTGAAGGTAGTGAGCGTGAGCCAGAACCTGAACGGATGTCCGAGATGAAATACCAGCAACAGCAGACCAATAATCAATGCTATTGGCGTTATTTGCGCCGAAGCTCTTGCCAGATGTCCTGAATTCTCTTTCCCATAGCCCGCCCAAAATGACAGCAGGAAACCACCGCCGGCCAAGCCGCCAAAGAAGAAATAAAGCGCTATCATCCAATTTAACGCGGGCAAGTGATATATGTCATAACTTGGCACAACTGCCCCCTTTCCAGCTACTCGTCAAAATCACCGATATAGTAAACCTGTGGTTTCGTCCCCAACTGCGGCCTCAGCGTCGCAGTCTTGTTGGTCCTCACAAGGCTTGAAACTTCACTTTCAGGATCGTTAAAATCGCCGAAAACCCTCGCTCGGCCAACGCAGGTGTTTACGCAGGCGGGGGCTACTCCTTTGGCGACTCTGTGCATGCATAAGGTGCACTTCTCAGCAATTCTTTTCTCGGGATTGACGAACCTCATCTTGTATGGGCACGCTCCCACACACAGTCCGCACCCAATACATTTGTTCTGGTTTATACTGCTTACGCCGTGCTCGTCATAGTGCGACGCCCCGGTGGGACAGACGCTTATACACGGCGTTTTTCGACAGTTATTGCAGAGTTTAGGCAGAAAAGTTCTTCTCACGTTCGGGTACTTTCCATCTTCCGTTATTTTCACCCAAGACCGCCAAACGCCCAGCGGAACGTTGAACTCGGATTTGCAGGCAACCGAACAAGCGTGACAGCCAATGCATCTTCGCAAGTCGATAACCATGCCGTAGCATTTGTCCCTGGCGCCCCTGTGGACATTGCCGAGCGGTTTTTGGGTAGCCAGGACGGTAGCCGCCAATCCAGCCGGAGCGGATGCGACAATGAATTCTCGCCGCGAAGTGACGCTCTTACATCGTTCTGTTGCTTTGTTGTACGCCATAATGCCACAATATCCTTCAATCATGAAAAAATAAAGTAAGCGTTCACGCGGCAAAACTTCATTTAGAGTTAATTATAGCGGTTTGTGTTATCAGGTCGATACCTTTTTTAATATTTTTTTGGCAAACTTTTCACCAAGTAGTTGGTCAAATCGGCCATAACAAGCCAAAATTGGCACATGTACTGGGTGAACGCTTACAAACAGTTAAGTTATTGAACTTGCCATGCTGTCCGATGACAGAAAAACTACGCACTCTCTATTAGGCTGTCATACGCTCGTAAGGAAATAAAAGCCGGCGATAATAAGCAGGACTCCACCTATGATTCTCATAGCGCTTTCAGTTCTCTTTGCCTTGATTGCGGATTTGCCAAAAGAGACCCCAAGCATAATTACAGCCAAGGGCAAGCTGAAGCCCACTGCGTAGGCCGCCATTATCGCCATTCCCCACAAAGTGTAGCCCTGCAACACGGCGACCCCCAACACGATGAAAATGCCGGGATTGCAGGCCAGAGAGGCCACGCTGACGCCCCCTCCCATGACGAGTCCGAATGCTGCCGCACCAAAGAAGCCTTTGGGTCGCGATTTACCTTCAATTTTTCGCGTCGGGAGCTTAAACGGCAACAATTTAAGCGCCGCCAAACCAACAAAGATTGCTATCAGCCCTGCAAAGACCTTCCAGTACTTTCCCAGTGCATTCTGAGCAACCTGCCCGATAAAGCCGGCTACGGCTCCAAGAATAACAAGCGCGATGGTTGTGCCGAGCATAAAGAAGAGAGCGGAAAATAAATTGGCCTTGCGGTTGCTATCTTCTCGCGTGCTCGAATAGCCGACTATGGCGCCGAGCATCGGCAGGGTGCAGCAGGCGCTCGCCACCGCACTGGCTAAGCCGAGAACAAATGCCAAAGGCAGCGCTACGGGCCGGAATCCGGCTTGTTCAAGCACGGTCTTCGCCCAAACCATTATTCCCTGAATACATTCCACTGCTCTGTATGCCCTCTGCTATTTAGAAGCGGACGGACTGCAAGTTGTACTTCCCGGACCACAACCTGCCGGGCCGCAGCCGGAACTCGGCCGCGATGCTGCTACAAAGGCCTGGATTAGCTTTGTCTCGGTGATCTCGCCCGAAACTCCGCTCGCGCCGCCGCCTTTTACCATAGCAAGGACGCAGGGCGGGGAAAACTGACTCGCCACTTGGGCATAATTCTCTGTGCCCTGCTTGAGTTTGAACGCGGAGATGCGCATCCCACCGGCCTGGATCTTCTTGGCCGCAGCTTCGATCTGAGTGGTTATGGTCTGGTCAGCTTGTTTGTCGTCGGCAGCAAGGAGAATGAAAACGCCGTCACTATTTGCAGCCATCTTGTTGAGCGAAGCAAGGGAATCCAGTTCCGCCCCCCATAGTGCCGGTGCGGCCTTGACAGGCGCGTCTTCCTCTGTTGTGTCACTCGGGGCCGAGGCACTTTCTGAGCTGCTTTTTGTCGTTGCGGGAGTCTGTCCCTTTATTGCAGTGCCCGGCAGAGGAGCCTCCTCAGGCTGGATCGCGGCGAAAGACTGCTGTGTCCGGTCGGACGGGGCATTTGATTTTGTGATAAGGGACCGGGCGAGAACTCCGCCGGCCGCAACCACGATGGCGAGGAACACGACCATTTTCCATTTCCCACCGGGGCCACCCGAAACCGGCGGACAACAATCGCCTCCTTCACAGCAGGATTGGAGGTCACCCGCATTTTCTTGGCCATGTGCCTGCTCTTTGTTCTCAATCATGTCAAACACCCTTTCAAAAAAAGTTTAATACCTATCCTGTAATTGTCATACACACTCTGGAACACGGTCCCTTATGGAGCTTTCGACAGCCATGGGAAGGGCGGAAAGACTGTCGCTGTCGTTATTTTTTAGCAGTGATCCTGTTTTTGCCCACAGTAGCAGCGTCGAGCTGAAAACTACTGTAATACAACCCGCCTCCTGGAAGATCACCGCCAATACGGGCGTGAGCATCCCAAAACCCGCCAGGATAAACCCTATTATATTGTACATAATGGAAAAGGAGATATTGAGTTTGATGCGCAACAGGACCTTTCTTGACATATCCATGAAATTTACGACCCGTGACAGATCGTCATTCATCAAAGTCACATCCGCCGTTTCAACGGCCACATCTGTCCCGGCTGCGCCCATGGCAATACCGACGTCGGCCAAAGCTAATGCCGGAGCATCATTGATCCCGTCGCCGATCATGCCGACAATGTTTCCCTCTTTTTGCAGGTTTTCAACAAATTGCAGCTTTTGTTCGGGGAGCAGTTCTGCTTTGAAATCATCAACGCCTATTTCTTCGGCGACGGCTTTAGCCGCCTTGTGATTGTCGCCGGTAAGCATGATGATGTTCTTAATGCACATGGCTTTGAGGGATGCGATGGCGCGGCGGGTCTCCGGACGGATCTCGTCGGCAATCGCAATCAAGCCGACCGGTTTCATATCGTTAGCTACAAGAATGACTGTTCTGCCCTGTTCGGTTTGCTCTGAAATTGCATACTCAATGTACTCGGCAACACAGACGCCTTTCTCCTGCAAAAATTTATTTTTGCCGACTAATATCTTCTTGCCGTCCGACCGGGCGGTAACGCCCATTCCAACTTCGATATTGAATTCTGTGGGGTCTGGAGCCTCAATGCCGCGCTCTTTTGCACAAGCTATAACCGACTTGGCCAACGGATGTTCAGAATACTTCTCGGCTATCGCAGCTAAACGCAGGACCTCTTCTTCCGCCAGCCCGTCGAACGCCGCCACGTCCACCACCTTTGGTTTTCCAAAGGTGAACGTCCCGGTCTTATCCACAAGCAGCACATCCATCTTTTTCGCCAGTTCCAGGAATATCCCTCCCTTGATAAGTACGGCACGACGGGCCATGTTGGATATTCCTGCCGTGACAGCCGTCGGCGTAGCAATGGCAAACGCGCACGGACAGGCAACCAGGAGCACCGAGACAGCCACTTTGACGTCGCCTGATGCGAAAAAAGCGATAGCCGCCAAGATAAGGACCGTTGGCAGAAACCATGTTGTAAAGCGGTCCGCAAGATTCTGAATGGGCGCCTTCGTTCCCTGAGCTTGTTCCACAAGATGAACAATTTTGGCCAGTGTGGTATCCCGGCCAACCTTGGCAGTCCTAATTTCAAGTCGGCCCGCCTCGTTGAGAGTTCCGCCGAATACTTCACTGCCCTTAAACTTTTCGACCGGCATCGATTCGCCGGTAATCGGGGCCTGGTTGACACAACTTTGCCCCGCCACGACGATGCCATCGACGGGGATTCGGCCTCCGGGCCTGACGACCACGGTATCGCCGATCTGCACTTCATTGACGGGTATGGTCGCCTCTGCTTCATCTCGGCGTATCGTCGCCGTCTTGGGCGTAAGATCCAGCAGATTCCTGATGCTTCTACGCGTCTTATCAAGCGTATAGGTCTCCAACGCGCCCGCTACCGCCATAATGAAGACGATGATTGCCGCCGCACGAAACTCGCCAACTGCAACGGTGGCAACCAGAGCAACCGTAACAAAGACATTGACCGTTATTTTTCGATGAACGATGTCCTTGAAGCCCGCGATGAACCGCAGATAACCGCCGAACAGAGTTGCAGCAAGCGCCAGTCCCGCGTTTAGCCAATACGGGCCAACTTCCCAATGGGCCAGCGCCCAGCTTGCCAAGATCAGAATGCCGACGATGCAGGGGACAATACTCAGCACGGCTGTTTCCCTGTATTTGGCAACATTGTTATTGTTTTTTGTCACAGCAGGAATCTCCCATCGGGTGAGGATGGAGTTTTTCGCAATCAGCGATGCGTTCGGCGGCCGGCAGACTGCCTCTCCTGTCCGTTATCGGATTCTGCCGCCTTTTTCTTACCATTGCTTTTCTTATTATCCTCATTTGAAGGACTGCAGCAGCTTTCACCGGGACCACAGCATCCGCCGGTCTTGGTCATAGATTCCCAGATTGTTGCCAGCAGCCCTTTCTTCTTTGCTTCTGTTTCCATATCTTATTGACTCCTTAACATTCGTGATTGGTTTTTGACTTGAGATATTGAGCGAACAGTGCGCCTCCCGGACAAGGGTCGCAGCCCAGACAGCCGTGCATTTGTTCAGTCGGGACCTTGAGACGGCTGGTCAGATTGCTGATGTCCTCCGGACAATCCAGTTCCAGTTGAGTCAAAAGCCCCTGAAAACAGTCGCAAGTTAAACACTCCGGTCGGGCGACGCTGTTTTCAAGCTCTTTAACAATTTCCTGAACCTGATTTCCACTTAAATTACTCATCTTGGATTTTTTCACAGAGACCCTGGCAATTTTTCTACAAAACCTTCAATTCCATCACGAACACGCCGGTTATCTCCTGCTCTTGCGGCCTGATTCCTTGCAGCTTGGCTTTGCCTTTTTGTAACAGGCACACAGTTTATCTTTGTCAATTCTGCAGACACGCTCAACTTGCTTGCTGTCCGCGACGATTTGCTTGTCATTCGCTATGGAATGCCGCATCCATCGGATAGCTTCAAGAACGGATTGGGGAGCATCTCGGTCAGGCAGGCGGTAGTACATCCACTTTCCTTCCTTGCGGGCCTGAACCAGTCGGGCCTGGCGCAGAATAGACATATGTTTTGAGACGGTCGAAGGAGCCAGGCCCAGCATCTCAATCAACTGGCAGACGCAAAGCTCGCCGTTGCGGAGCATCATTACAGCCCGAACCCTGTTTTCGTCCGAAAGACCCTTGGTTATACTAATAAAATCGAGCATAATTACACATCCTATACTTCGCCAATTAACGAATTATACTTTACCAGGAGATACGAGTCAAGCCCCAAAATGTTCATTTCTCAAAAAAATCTTTGTCCTTATTGGCGATCTAACGTCCGGACGCGAGGTAGCCTTTGCCTCTGCGCAGACAGAAACGCGGCTCCTGCAACGCCGGCGTGCCCCTTCCTGGCGTTGTTTGTGACGAAGGCGTCGTTTACAGGCCCGTCATAGCATACATTTTGCAGGGGGCGCGTGGGGGGCGAGGTTGTTTTGACAGGTGTGGCGAGGCGGAATTTTTGGAAATATTTGTCTTGACGCGGGCATAGCCACATATTAGTATATTAGCAGATACTAAAATATTATAGTGGGGCCGATATGGGCAAGGCTTCAGAATTGGCGCGTATGTGCAAGGTTCTGTCGGTTGAGACGCGCGTTGAGATACTTGAGCTGGTGAAGGATCGCGCTGTTTGCGTGGGCGCGATTGCCGCCAGGCTGGACGTAACGCAGGGAGCGGTATCCCAACATCTGAGAATCCTCCGAGATGCTGGCTTGGTAGCCGCCGAGAAGCGAGGATATTTCGTCCACTACCGGCTGAACAAGAAAATGGTGAACAGGTGGAAGGGTATGATTAGCAAACTGGCCGTAACCGAGAAGAGTCAATTCAGGTGTGTCAAGCTCCTCAAACACAAATCGAAAGGATAACAGCCATGTGTAAACGCCAAACGAAATGCTGCAAACCGGAAAAGCTCAAAGGCAAACCAGCGGATTGCTCTGCGGAGCAGGTTAAGCAGTGCCACGGTGACGGCAAGAGACACCCCTGTTTGCCAAAAAACAATACCGGCTCAGCATAGGAAAGAAGCAGATGAAGAAGGTTGGGATAATTCGTTGCCAACAGACGGAAGACATGTGCCCCGGAACAACGGATTTCAAGGTTGCCTGCGAAGGAAAACTCGCCTTCGGGCATACCGGACCAGTCGAGATAATAGGATTTGTCAGCTGCGGGGGTTGCCCGGGAAAAAGGGCAGTCGCACGGGCGAAGCTAATGGTGGACAGAGGGGCTGACGCTATCGTTTTCGCCTCCTGCATTTCAAAGGGAAACCCAATTGATTACCCCTGTCCTTATTATGCGAACATGCGCGACGCTGTCGTGAAAAAGATCGGACCGGGGGTGGAGATCATTGAATACACTCATTAGTGGAAATCCGGTGATACTATATCCATCGCTGCGGAGCAGACGTGAGCGCACTGCGTCAGAGGGAGTCTGCCAAACAGCGAGGGGTTTTTGAAAGGCGCCGCCGATATGATTGAAGCAGCCGGCCTGGCCAAGCGGTTCGGGGAGGTGCAAGCCGTCGCGGGCGTCGATTTCGACGTGCGTGAAGGGGATCTGTTCGGCTTGCTGGGGCCGAACGGAGCGGGCAAGACCACGACAATCAATATACTTACCGGGCTTGCCAGGGCGGATTCGGGGTCTGTGCGGATCGCCGGAATCGATTGCACGGGCAATCCCAAGGCGGCCCAGCATCTGATCGGCGTCGTCCCGGACGAGAGCAACCTCTATCCGGAGCTGACGGGATTCCAGAACCTTTGTTTCTGTGCAGCGCTCTACGGGATGCGAAAGGCCGAGCGAGAAGCGCGGGCGCTGGAGCTTCTGGACACATTCGCTCTGGCGGACGCGGCTGCCCGCAAGTTCGCCGGCTATTCCAGGGGTATGAAGCGCAAGCTCACCATTGCCGCCGCTATCATTCACAGGCCGCAGGTCCTCTTTCTGGACGAGCCTACAACGGGGATCGACGTGGCAGGCGCCCGGCAGATCCGCCAAATGATCGCCGATTTGCACCGGGAAGGGACCACCATCCTTCTGACCACGCACTACATCGAGGAGGCCGAGCGCCTCTGCGACCGCATCGCCTTCATCGTGGCCGGGCGCATTATCCGAATCGATACCGTCGCAAATCTCATTCAGCCGGTCAAAGAAAAGCATGTAATGCTGCTTTCTGTCTCGAACCTGACGGCTGACGTTCACGAGAGGCTGATTCTGGCGTTTCCCCACGCTGACTTTGGCCCCGTATCCGACAGACAGGTCCGCATCGAATCAACCGAGCCGATCCGGGTTGGTCCTTTGGTGCGTTTCCTGGAGGACGGCGGCGCCGAGGTGGCCGAGGCCCGTAAGATCCGGCCCTCGCTCGAAGATGTCTTCGTCCGGGTCACCGGGCTGGAGGCTGTCGCAATGAAGCAGGAGAAAATGAAAGCGGGGCCCGGCTTATGAAAGCGTGGATTGCATTCTGGAACATTCTGGTCAAGGACATTCGGGCGTATTATCTCAAGCCGCCGAATATAAGTTGGGGTCTGATATTTCCGCTGGCGTGGACGGGGATGTTCTTTATCAAGTCCGGGTCGGGGCCGGACAGTATTGCGACGCTGCTGCCGGGCCTGATGGCCGTGTCGGTGCTCTTCGGCACGACCAGCCTGCTGGCGGTGACGGTGACATTTGAAAAGAAAGGCCGATCTTTCGAGCGGCTGCTGCTTGCGCCAATCCCCCTTGAGCTGCTCATGCTGGCCAAGACCGCCGGAGCGATCCTTTTCGGCGTGGCCAACGCCTTCGTGCCGGTCATCATGGCTGCGTTTCTGACCGATCTTTCGGGCTTGAACTGGGCGGCGCTCGCCCCGGCCGTGGCGCTCATAGCGATCAGCTCGACGTTCCTCGGCCTGTTCATCGCGGTCTCGGTCAGCGAGGTCTTCGAGGCCCAAACATTCTCGAACTTCTTCCGCTTTCCGATGCTGTTCCTGTGCGGGCTGTTCTTCCCGATCGAGCAGCTCCCCGCTTGGCTTCGGCCGCTGTCGTATGTGCTGCCGCTGACCTACGGGGCAGACATACTCCACGCCTCGATTCGCCGGGCCGGCAGAATGCCATTAACGCTGGACTTCGTTGCGCTGGCGGCCTTCTGCGCCGTGCTGTTTGGCATCAGTTTGCGGAACATCAGACGGAAGTGGATCACGTAGGTAGAGGCGGGTACTGATGAAGATCGGCAGCTTTGAGTTCAACCTCCGTGAATTGGCCGGGTCGCTGGGCGACTTCGGCACGCTGCTGCCACTGGCCATCGGGTACATCACCGTCTGCGAACTGAATCCGGCGGGCCTGCTGGTGATGATGGGCCTGGTGAACGTCGTCACGGGGCTGCTGTACCGCCTGCCCATGCCCGTTGAGCCGATGAAGGTGCTCGCCGTGGTGGCCATCGCCCAGGCCTGGACGCCGGAGAAGGTTTACACCTCCGCCCTGGTCATGGGCTTGGTCTGGCTGGCCATGGGTGCAACCGGTGCAATGGACTTTGTCGCCCGATGGACGCCTCGCAGCGTGATTCGAGGAGTCCAGCTCGCGCTGGGAGCGCTGCTGGCTATCGAGGGCGTCAGGATGGTCAGCACGTGGTGGCTGCTCGGC
>DATEBC010000439.1:0-4710 GCA_035288065.1 Sedimentisphaerales bacterium
CCCGATGCCGTCGGCGGAGCTGTTGCCTGTGACTTGGCAGTTTTGCAGGGTCAACGAGCCGCCCGGCTCGTAGAATATCCCGCCGCCGGCGCCGGCCGACGTGTTTGAACTGACGTCGCAGTTGATGAGCGTAAGATTTCCGTTTGAGCCGGTTGAGCCGGCGAACCAGATTCCGCCTCCGTAGAAATCGGCGACGTTGTTCAGTATGTCCGTGTCGGTGATTGTAACGGTTGACACAGGCGCGCTGCAAAGGCCCCCGCCCAAAAAGTCGGCGTGGCCGTCGTTCAGGCTGCAGTCGTTGATTTCCAGAACGCAATTCCAATCGCAGTAAATATTCGCGCCGAAGGCTGCGCGGCCTTCAGTGATCGAGCAGCCGGCAATCGCAAGATCGCAACCCCAATCGCAGTAAACGCCGCCACCTTCGCCTGACACGCAGCCGATTATGTCCGCCACAAGCTTGCCCGAATAGCTCATTCCGTAGAACACGCCGCCGCCGCGGCTCGGGGCGTCTCCATTTCCCACTGCGTTGCAATCGGCAAAGGTGCAGTCGGTGATTGTTGCCGTGCTGCCGGAAGCGATGTATATACCTCCGCCGCCGGCCTCAGAGTCTGAACTGCCGGATGGACCTTGGGGCGCGTTAGGCTCGTTAGGGTCTCCCGGTGTTCCACCGGTTCCGCCGGCGCCGCCGGTTCCGCCTATGGCATTGCACTGATTGAATTGACAGTTGAGAATTGTCGGAGCGCTATTGGGATCGCAATAAACTCCTCCACCATACCCGTTGCCGGCGTTTCCCCCCGGTCCGCCCGGCGTGGGAGGAATCGGATCGATGTCATCGTTGGGGTCGTTAGGGTCTCCGGGGTCGCCGGGTACGCCGGGCTGTCCGGGGGCCCCGGCTCCACCCTTGCCGCCTTCGGCGACGCAGTTGTTTATGATGCAATTGCGGATAATAGGGCTTGTGCCCGTGCAGACTATCGCTCCGCCCATGGAATCTTCTCCGTCCCCTCCCGGAGTTTCGGTGTCCGGCGCGGGTGTGCCGTCAACGCGTATGTAGGCGTTGAGAATCATAAAGCCGGCCACGATGCTGTTGGCGTCTTCAGAGGTCTGGAAGATAAAAGCACGGTGCGGGCTCTCGCCGGAGGCCTGGCAGTCAATAATAGTAGCTGCGACGATGCCTTCCTCTTCCGGGTCTTCGCTTCTAACGGTAATCGCCTTGCCGAGAAAATCGATGTCGCGGTTGCCGCCACCGCTATAAGTCCCGGGATGCACAATGACTGTATCGCCGTCATTGGCTGCGTCAATGGCCTCTTGAATCGTCCTATAGGGGAAGGGCACTTCCCGCACTCGCAACGGTCCCCCCAAAGCGCCTGTCACAGTCGCCAGCACAACAATACTTGCTAAAATTGCCTTCCTCATTTTCAGCCTCCCATTATAAAGATTTCATGAGTTCTGCAAAATTGCAGGTTAGGCCTATATTGTTGAAGAAAATCGTCTTTGTGATTTTCTTCAATAATCACCTAACCTCTTGTTTGACAATATGTTCGCGTTAAAAAGAAAAAATCAAGAACGGATTTTTTCTTTTATTAAGTAGGCCTAACCTGCAATTTTGCAGAAGCCTTATAGACTTCCTTAACATCACGGCGATTTTGGGGCACTTCTTAGTTAAATTAACTATGCCTCCCAAATTGTCATATCTTCTACGGCTTCTACTATATACGAACCGTCCGGAAAAAGCAAGCGATTAACAATTTTTCCCCTCAAATCTTCCTCAAAAGCGGCGTTTTGCAGGGCATCTTATAACCTCTTTTTGACGCTGCCAATGGCTCAAAACGCAGAAATCCCCGTTCAGGCCCTCTTGGAAGGAGTTTCGGATTCCTGGCCAAAAAGTCTAATTTTTCGCCAACACTTCGCCCCTCTGCGGCATTATACTCATAGATGAACGGGGCTGACTCGAATGGAAACGAACTGTGAATGAGACAAGAGCGGCTTTTCCGGACCTCACGGGCGGCCAACGCTCATCTAAACTTGGTTTGTTGGAGATATTCCTGGGCCAGCAGCCCCGGCTGAGGCGAATTGCCGCCGGGATGGGTTTGAGCGCCTCGGATGTCGAGGATGTCCTCCAGGATGTATCGATCAGGGCACTGAAAGGCCCTGTGAACTCTCAAAGTAAGGAGCAAAGCGCTCGATGGCTGATAAGAGTTACCTTAAACCGATGCCTGACGGAACACCGCCGCCGCAGGAGTTTCAAGAGGCATACCGGCGAAATACTGAAACGACGCTCACAAAAGGCTGCCGCTGCAGAACCAGCCGAGAAGGCTATTCAGGCCGAGGAGCTTGAGATTATGCGACGGAACTTGCAGAAACTCGATGATTCCTTGCTGCCGCCCCTGGTCCTGCGATATTTCTGCGACCTCAATTCGAAGGAGATAGCTGAGATACTGGACTTGCCCGCCTCCACGGTGCGAAGCCGCCTGCGGGATGCAAGAATGATTCTTGCCAAAGACTTATTGAAAAGGGGTGTCGAGCCACAATGAGAGAATACTGCAAAGAAATAGCTGATATGCTTGTCGATTACGCCGACGGGCAGCTCTCGGCCGAGGAATCAACCAGGGTAACAGCGCATTTAGCCGAATGTGACGACTGCCGCACGCTCTTGAATGGACTCCACAAGTCGCTCGAACTGGCTCAAGTTATTTGGGAGGACAACCTCAGCCAAGCCGAGACTATTCGCATCCCCGCCCCCGCACGGACCAGCCGACGTTCATGGCCTCGATACGCCGCCGCCGCAGCAATTCTGATTGCCTCAGGTATATCCATTACCTCACTAATAATGAATAAGCCGGCTAAGAATCAGACGACCTTCGCCGAAATCGAACGCAAAATCACAGAAGCAGGCAACGCCGCCCGATTACTGGCCGCCGCAGACCGCCTATCCGAATACCCGGATGCTCAACCCGTCGCAAAGCGACAATACCGTTATATTTTGGACAGGTATCCGGATACATCCGCAGCGGCCGAAGCAAAATTGAGAATACAATAGCTGTGGAAAGGAGAATCAGAAAATGATTAGCTCAAGAAAACGCCAATTGGAAATCGCCCTGATTTTAGCTTGCCTTTGCGCACCCGCTTCGTATGCAGAGCCTAATGAACCCAAGGCGGGACTGCAGTTCGAGACCGCCGAGAAAGAGCCCAACGGGCCGGAGCCGCGGCTCACCATTGAAGTCAGTGACCGACTTATGTCATGGACAAGCCTCAGTCGCCGTCTGGCCGTTCGCGGTTTGCCCAAACCGACACACGTGGCTGAATTGTTGGTCTCGAACCGAACTAGGGAACCATCCTTCGGTTTAGAGTACCTTATGAAGACGGCGGCTGCCCAGTCCATGAGCCTGAAACAGCGGCAGTTCGTAGAAGATTCCGTTCCCTTCGCTGAAATGGAGCCGGACGAGGCAGCGCGGAATCACCATCGTTTGCACTTATATGCCGTCAGCGAGGAGGATGCTAAGAAAATGATCGAGGCATGCGTTGAGCTTCTAACGGACACGGCCAATCGGACACGTCAGGACTATCTCATCGCACTCGCCGGACATCGGGAGGAGGTTGCCACCGCAAACCAACAACTGCCGGAAAAGGAAATTGAGCTGACGGCTGCCAAGACGAGCTATGACGGGATCAAACGGGCAACCCACCCCTTCTCTGATGATACCGAGGCTACAGAGAATGTTAAGCGAACGATACTGGAGATGAATAACATGCTCGATGTCCTTGATATTGAGTTGGCGGGCATACACGAGAAGTTGAAAGTGATCAAGGATTACCAAGAGTGGAAGAAACCCACGGTTGCGAGCGAGCCGGTCTATACAAAACTTACAGAGATGGAAATCGAGCAGATGGTCGAGTTGAGGGGCGCCGAGGCCAGGAAAGAGGCAACTCTGCGAATCCAGAAGCGAGAAACAGACTTCCTTGAGGCATTCAACAAATGGACCAGCCTCGCCGACGAGGTTGGACGCTTGAAAAGCACATCCAAAATCGCCAAGGGAATAATCGTCGAGATCGAACGGATTTTAGCAAGTTCCCCCCCGGACATGGTGCCGCCGAAGTTCTATCACGACAAGATTGTAATCTACCCGGTTGACAGTTTCCTCGCTGATCGGTGAGACTGATTGGCACAATTTTTTGGGATTTTTGTTGACAGACTTCTGAGGATTTGGTTTAATACAGGCATTATGATGCGAATTGACCGTAACAACGCCGTTATCTGGTGGCGGCCTGCGGAATAGAACCCGGCAGGCGAGCGGTCTTTTGCTTTCTTACAATTTGTTGAATTTTATTGAAAAGCAGCCTGACGGAGAAGCAGGCTGCTTTTTTTATTTGTATTTTCAGGGATTTGCCGCTAAATACTTACGATAAAAGGCTCAGGAATGGAAAGTTACGAGCATATAATTCGCGGTGCAAGGCCGGGCCAGATCGTCCCTATCACCAGGCAAATCGACATGGCCGACCCGATGGACTTCTTCGCCAGGCTCAGCGACTACGGCCGAGCGGAGAACTGCTGCCTCTTCGAGTCCCGCGAATACCTCGCAGGCAGCGGCGCCCTGAGCTTCGGAACCGCCAAGCCCGCCCTATATCTCACCGGCACGGGCCTCAATTTCACTATTAAGGCGCTGAGCGCCACCGGCCGACGCCTCCTGACCTACCTCGCCGCCGACCGCCGGC
>DATEBC010000440.1:0-2772 GCA_035288065.1 Sedimentisphaerales bacterium
CGTTGCCCTATCCTCCCCGATAGCAATGACATTATACCTATACATGCTGTTGCCTTAAAGCGTTAAATCCAAAAGAGTTAAGTCAAAACAGCCTTTATTATTCACCAACTTTTTTGGATGAGAACCATAAAAGAAAAAATCCGTTCTTGATTTTTTCTTTTTAACGCGAACTTATTGTCAGACAAGAAGTTAGGTGATTATTGAAGAAAATCACAAAGACGATTTTCTTCAACAATATAGGCCTAACCTGCAATTTTGCAGAACTCATAATACTAATGATATGGGAGGTCAAACAATGAGAAACACCGTCATCAGAAACAAGTCTTGTGCGTCCCTGCTTTCGATTAGTCTCTTGCTGGCCGGCTGCGGCGCCGTGTCCGCCGGAAAATCGACGCATCCCGACTCCTCAACTCGACTCATTGCCCGCACGTACAACTCCGGCTTCGAATTGGCCCACGATACCTACAACGGAATGTCCGTCGCCGGCGACGGCAAAATCTACTATGTCCTGTCATCGGAATCATACGAAATCGGCGCCCAGATATACTGCTGCGACCCGGCCACAGACAGAATTACGCATCTTGGAGACCTTACCCAAGCGTGCGGTGAAAAGGGAGCAAAGACGATCGCGCAGGGCAAGTCCCACGTAAATTTCGTCGAAAGCCACGGCAAGCTCTACTTCGCAACCCACGTCGGCTATTACAGCATCATAGATGGGATGGAGAAGATCGGCGTCCCGCCCACAGGTTACAAACCATATCCAGGCGGCCACTTCCTCGCCTACGATATGAAAGCCGGGAAATTCGACGACCTGGCAAAAGCGCCGCGCGGCGAAGGCATCCTGACCATGAATATGGATACGGCAAGAGGCCGACTCTACGGAATCACCTGGCCCAGCGGCCGCTTCCTCCGTTACGACCTGGCCGCCAACGACCTCAAAGACTTAGGACCAATCTCCAGAGAGGGCGAAAACGGCAAAGGCGAGAACTACCGAACGCTCTGCCGCGCCATCGTAGTCGATCCGCGAGACGGCTCAGCCTATTTCACCACGGGCGACGGTGACATCCTTCGCTACAAATACGATTCCGATTCCATCGAGATCGTGAAGGACGAGGACATGAAGAAGGATTATTTCGGCCTGTACGATCCGACCTCCCCCGGCCACATGGCGTATAACTGGAGGCAGATAATCTGGTGCGAATCCGAAAAGGCCGTTTACGGCGTACACGGCAACTCCGGCTATCTCTTTCGTTTCGATCCTGATGTCCCGCGCATATCCGTCCTCGAGCGAATTACCTCTACGCCCTCCAGGCTGAGCGGAATGTACGATCAGTTCAGCTACGGCTATCTCGGCTTCACGCTCGGCCCCGACGGCCGCACCATCCACTACCTTACCGGAGGCCCCGTCTATATAGACGGCAAGAGAGTCCGAGGCAAGAGCGAGACCGCAATGGGCGAATCAAAAGGCATTGAAAACCTCCACCTGATTACCTACCACATCCCAACCGGAAAATACACCGACCATGGCCCAATCTTCTACGCCGACGGCCAGAGACCCGCTTACGTCAATTCAATCGCCGTCGGAAAGGACGGAACAGTATATACCCTCGCAAGAATCACGGAAAACGGCCGCACCCGAACCGACCTTATCAGCATCCCCGGACCCTTCAAGAGCAACTAACGCTGGAGACAATATGAAAAACCTACTTCTAATGGAGCACTCCCGCAAAGCCAGTTTTATAGGCATCGTCATTGCGAGGAGGCCGAAGTCGCAGACGCGCCTGTGGCGGGGCCGACGTGGCAATCTCATACCCCTCGCTCGTGCTACGTAGCGTCTCGTGCTACGTAGCGGACTTCGCAGAGTAGCAAAGGTAGAGGCTGCTCAGGTGCCAAAACGCCTCACGATGACGCCCACAGTTTTGGTCTTGACAGAGTAGGAGTAGCCAATCGCAAATAAGGAGAATTGAAATGAATCTAAAGACCCTCAACCTTCGCCGCAGAAAACCGCTTATGCCCAATCTAATACGAGCTTTATGCCTAATCGCCGTAGCCGGCCTGATAGCCCAAATCGCAGCTAACCCACCCCGCGCTATGGCTGAAGGACAGCAGCAAGAATTCAAAGCCGGACTCGCCTCGACCGTCATCACGCCCGACCAGCCCATGTGGATGGCCGGGTATGCGGCCAGAACAAAACCATCTGAAGGAAAGGTCCACGACCTCCGCGCCAAGGCCCTGGCCCTCGAAGATGCCCAGGGCGCCAGAGTCGTAATTGTGACGGTTGACTTGCTCGGCATATCCCGGACAATGCGAGATTGGATCGAGAAGGAAGTGACCCGACGCTACAAATTGCCCCCGGAGAGCCTGCTGTTGAGCGCATCCCACACGCATTGCGGGCCGGCGGTGCGAGAGGCGAAGTACTCTGTCTATGGGGACAACTTCTATGGTTTATCGCAGGAGGAGGTTCAGCAGAGCGAGAAGTACGCGGAGGATTTGCGGCAGAAACTGCTGCAATTGGTCGGCCAGGCGATAGAGGACTTGGCTCCGGCCCGCCTGTCATATTCGCACGCGCGGGCGGGCTTTGCTATGAACCGCAGATCGAAGGTCGAGAAGGGCTATCAGATTCAACCCAACCCGGACGGCCCCGTTGACCACGATGTCCCCGTCCTGCGCATCGACGGCCCCGACGGCAATCTGCGGGCCGTGCTCTTCGGATACGCCTGCCACTGCACCACGCTGGACTTCTATAAGTTCTGCGGCGACTACGCCGGCTTC
>DATEBC010000441.1:0-3285 GCA_035288065.1 Sedimentisphaerales bacterium
CAGCATCAGACAAGAACAACCGGGTATTTAGAAGTGTGTGCCGAATCTGCCACGGCGGATGCGGGGCCTTCGTCCATGTCGAAAACGGTAAAGTCGTCAAGGTCAAGCCCGACCCCGATTCCCCTATGAGCAAGGGCTGGATGTGCATAAAGGGTTTAAGCACTCCCGAGATTGCCAACCATAAGGACCGCCTGCGCTATCCGCTTCGACGAAAAGGCAAAAGAGGCGACGGCCAATGGGAGACAATCTCCTGGGACCAGGCCCTGGACGATATTGCGGCCATATTGGACAAATGCCGCCGGGAATCTGGCCCTGAGTCGATTGCCCTGGGGCAGGGAACCGGGCGACACCACTATATGCACACCGTAAGATTCGCCAACGCCCTGGGGACGCCTAACTGGTATGAGCCGGGGCTGGCTCAGTGTTTCATTCCTCGAATCACCGTAGGTAATCTGACCTATGGCGGCTTCGTCACGCCCGACTATTATGGCCCGGTCTCGCCAAAGTGCATAATGTTTTGGGGGCATAATCCGCTCGTCTCCGGGCCCGATGGAGAATTGGCTATTTCGGTCAAACGCGCCTTGGATAAAGGCGCTGTGGGTATTGCCATTGATCCCAGAAGGTCGGAAACTGCAAAAAGGTGCAAACAATGGCTGCCGATCAGGCCCGGCACAGACGCCGCACTCGCCCTGGCGATGATTCACGTTATCATTAACGACAACCTCTATGACCGGCAGTTCGTGGAAGAATGGACGGTCGGCCTCGAACAATTGAAAGAGCATATCGCCGCCTATACACCCTCTTGGGCCGAGAAGATTACAGGCATCAAATCTGCGCAAATCATAGAGGCGGCCGGAACCTATGCACTGCAAAAACCTGCCGTCTTGGAGTGGGGCGTCGCTATCGAGCAGAATCCAAATTCACTCCAAACCGTCAGAGCCATTGCTATCTTGCGAGCGTTAACCGGGAATATCGATGTCCCCGGCGGCGACATCCTCGGAATGAACGTAATTCGAGCTTATCCGACCCTGAAGGACAAGTTGCCAAAGGGTATGTTGAGTAAGCGGCTCGGTGCCGACAGTTACAAACTCTTAAGCGGCTGGCGGGCCGTCATGCCGTCGGCCCATATCCCGGCATTATTCAAGGCAATCAGGACCGGCCAGCCTTACAGGGTCAGAACGCTCTTGGTATTCGGCAGCAATCCCATGGCGACCGTTGCAAATACCAAAGAAGTCTATCAGAGTCTAAAGGAATTGGAGTTGCTGGTCGTCACGGACCTGTTTATGACGCCAACCGCGGCAATAGCGGATTATGTCCTCCCCGCGGCCTTTTGGACTGAAATCGACCAGATCATCGGCTATCCGCTCGTGGCGGAAAATATGGTTATCGCCCAGCCAAAAATCACACAAACCGGCCAATGCCGCCAGGATGAATGGATTATGAATGAGCTGTCGAAAAGGCTCGACCTGCCCGGAGCGCACGAGACTACCGAGGACATAATTAACTACCAGCTTGAACCCCTCGGCGTTACCTACCAGCAGCTTAAGGAACGCGCTTTCATATATCCGCCTCATGAGTATGAGAAGTACCGGAAAAACGGTTTTAGAACTCCTTCAAAGAAGGTCGAGCTTTACTCCAGAACCCTGGAGAAAATGGGCTACGACCCCATGCCTACGCACAGAGAGCCCCCTGAAAGCCCTTTGCAGACTCCTGAATTGGCCGCAGAATTTCCTTATGTCCTCACTACCGGCAGCCGAAGGACAGAGTTCTTTCACAGCGAACACAGGCAAATACCATCGTTGAGGCGCCGCCGACCTGACCCGCAAGTTGAGATGCATCCGGAAATTGCGAACCTGCATGGAATTTCGCAGGGAGACTGGGTCATTATCAGCTCTCCCAGAGGCAGCATAAGAATGAGGGCCTTGATCACAGCCGATATTAACCCTCAAGTGATAAATATCGAGCACGGATGGTGGTTCCCCGAAAAGGACGCCCCCGACTACGGAATCTGGGAGTCTAATGCCAATGTGCTGACTAACAATGCCCCGCCTTACGACCCGGCATTTGGCTCCTACCAGCTAAGAGCAATGCTGTGCCGGATCCAAAAGGAGACCACATGAATTCTCCTGCGAGGCGGCGTTGAAGCTGCCGAATCAATGAGTTTCTGCTCCGACTTGTCCCGATGCCTAAAGGATTAACATGACGGTTCGTAAAGCCCTGATACCTATCGCCGGGAAAGCAACGCGGATGATGCCGATTTCAAGCGTCGTCCCCAAGGCAATGCTTCCCTTGGTTAATGCCGCAAATCAAATCCAATGCGTCTTGCACACAATATGCCAACAGGCGATTTCCGCAGGGATAGAGCATATTGGCATTGTGCTCTCGCCCCAACAAATTGACATGGTGGCCCGGTATTTCGATGCTGTCCGCAAAGGCGGCTTCGGTGAATTACCCGCCCACATCGAGTACGTCACTCAGGAGAAGCCGCAGGGTTTCGGCGATGCCGTGCTGCTGGCCCGTGATTTCATCGGCCCGGAGCCGTTCATGCTGCTTTTGGGTGATCACATACACATTCACGACGCCGACCAGCCGCCCTGCACTGCCCAGGTAGCCCGGGCATTTGATTGCTGCAATGCACTGGCGATGATAGGCGTGCAATCAGTCTCGAAAGAGGAATTGCCTAAAGTCGGTGTCGCTGCCGGCGTCCGGATAAAACCACACCTTTACCGCTGCACTCGCTTCATAGAAAAACCCGATCTGACCACAGCACGACTGGAGCTGGCAACGGACGGCATGCCTGAGGACACATTTCTGGCCCACTCGGGCATTTACGTTTTTTCGCCGGAAATCTTCGACTGCCTTTCAGGAATAAGGACTATTGCACAAAAGACAGGCAAAGAGGCTGAGCTTGCCGATGCACAAGTCGAATTGCTCAGGAAACATCCCCAACAGTACTTTCTCTGCAAAATCGAGGGGCGGGCGTACGATGTCGGGACTCCTGAAGGCTATGCCCGCGCCCAGGCTGCTTTTGCAGGCGAAAAAGATAAAGAGTCCGATGAATAGAGCCGATTAAATGTGATGCATTGTTGTTCGTGTTATCTCGGCTTCGTGGATAGGACTTTAGAATAGTGAAACACAACTCTAAGAACGCCAAAGAACCGTCGATTGAGATTTCCGTGTCCGGGCGGCTTTGCCTCTTCGGCGAACATAGCGACTGGGCGGCGGACTACGGTATTCATCGGGGCTTTTGCATCGTTATAGGCACAAACCAGGCCATTACCGCTA
>DATEBC010000442.1:0-2491 GCA_035288065.1 Sedimentisphaerales bacterium
CCGGATTATCGGCAAGCCCTATCTGGAAATTGTGCCCGACCGCAAAGCCCTCGCCAGGTACGGCGTGCACATCGAGCAATTCCAGGACGTGATTGAAGTCGCCGTAGGCGGCATCCGCGTCACCACGACCGTCGAAGGCAGGGAAAGATACCCCGTTCGCGTGCGGTATCTGCGCGAGCTGCGGGACAATATCGAAGCGCTCGGCAGGATTCTTGTGCCCGGCGCAGAAGGGGTCCAGATACCGATTGAGCAACTGGCGGAAATCCGTTACGTTCGCGGTCCGGAGGTAATTAAAAGCGAGGATACTTCGCTCGTCGGCTACGTGCTTTTCGACAAAAAGCCGGACTATGCCGAAGTGGACGTAGTTGAAGGCGCCGACAGGCTGATTAAATATAAGGAGTCCACGGGCGAATTTGTCCGGCCCGGGGGCGTGGTTATTACCTTTGCGGGGACGTACGAAAATCAGATTCACGCCGCCAAGACGTTGATGCTGCTGGTCCCGCTGGCATTGTTCAGCATATTTATGGTTCTGTATATGCAGTTCAGAACCGTTACCACAACGCTGATGATTTTCGTCGGCGTTATGGTTTCATGGGCCGGGGCGTTTCTCTTAATCTGGTTATATGCCCAGCCGTGGTATCTGAATTTCAGCGTATTCGGCGTAAATCTGCGAGAGCTTTTCCAAGTCCATCCCATCAATTTAAGCGTGGCCGTCTGGGTCGGCTTCCTCGCTCTGTTCGGCGTCAGCGACGATGACGGTGTGGTGATGGCTACCTATCTTGACCAGACCTTCCGCGACGCCAAACCCACCACCGTTGAGGAAGTTCGTGAAACAACGGTGCGGGCCGGAAAACGCAGGGTCAGGGCGGCCTTGATGACCACGGCGACAACCATTCTCGCCCTGATCCCGGTATTCACCTCGACCGGCCGCGGCTCCGATATTATGGTGCCGATGGCGATCCCATCCTTCGGCGGGATGACAATCGAAATACTGACGATGCTCATCGTCCCCGTCCTCTACTGCTGGATTAAGGAAATGAAACTGCGGCCCAACATGGGATAAGCTCCGGCTACAATCTCAGCATCAAGAAGATATCCGGGTGAGAAATACGGAGAGGCCGGGATTCGAACCCGGGGTAGGGGTTTAAACCCCTACGACGGTTTAGCAAACCGTTGCCTTAAGCCGCTCGGCCACCTCTCCGAGCAACCGGAGTAGTTTACACCGGCTCGGGCGAAATGGCAAGAATATTACCTGCTAATTGCGTTCTTTTTCACAGGTGGACTGCAAGTCTCGCCCGCGCCGCTGCTTGATTACCGTCCGCACAGCCTCTGAATATCCCTGGCGACAATCTCGGCAATGACGTGGTCCTTCTCGGACAATTCGGGCACGGTTTGAACGGCTCTGCGGCGGGCCGAAGCAGCCTTAGCCGTCTTGTCGGGGGCCTTGCTTTTGCTGCCCGGCCCTTTTCTCCTTACGGATATAACCTTTCTCTGGTCGGCCAAAATCTGCTTGTCGAGGTCGAGCCGGGGTATGTCGCCGGCCTGCCGCTCCGCCGCAACGGATTTGGCTGTCTTGGGTTCTGCCTTTGCCTTGGCTTTTTCGGGGGATGCTGAGACGTCTTTTCGGCTGGTTTTCTTCTTGGGCGTGCCGCTCACGTCGCCGTAGGGAGGCACTATATCGCCCGCACGGAGCACATCATCATCACCCTTCTTTTTGCGACCGGCCTTACTCATCACCGAATTCTCCTTTTATGACCTCAGTTTAACAAAACCATGCAGAGAAGTCAAGGCTAATCGCGGCTACAGGCGGCTGACGTAACAATAATAAGCTCCGCGCGACTGGGCCTTATCATCGATAAACCAGGTTTGCAGCCTTGTGCTGTCTGCCTTGAGTTTTGCCCGGAACTTCACATCAACGGCATCCCGCTCGACCGGCTTAGTCTGATCGAAATCGGCAATTTTGATTCTCGCCTTAGTCGCGCCGATTGACTTATCGTTGCCAATAGTCGCATTGATAGGCTTACCATCCTCGACGGGCCGGTGGAGAAGTCGCAGACGCACCTGTGGCGAGGCCGACTGGGCAATGTCAAACCTTATCGAACGCCGGAGATTGCTTTCCGCCATAGGCGGACTCACAATGACAGCTACAGTTTCAGTCCCGGCAGGCTGCTATTGTCCAGCCGCTAATTGGCTCTTCAAGACGCCTTTCCCGGCCCGATGGAGAACTGGGTGAATTCACCGGGATTATACTGCTGTATCACTGCACGAACGTCGTCCACGGTTACGGCCTTGACCGCCTCGACATCATCTTCTATGGTCCTGTACTGCTTGAGATACGTCCAGTTGAAGCCCAGATCGACCAGTCGCCCCATCGGCAGCTCGTTCTTGATGACCAGCGCGCTGAGTATCTTGTTCTTGGCCTTCCGCAGCTCGTCCTCGCAGACACCATCGTCGGCCAGACTTTTGAAAACGCCCCGGACAATATCCAGGA
>DATEBC010000443.1:0-4627 GCA_035288065.1 Sedimentisphaerales bacterium
ACGGCATTATCCCGCGGGTTGAGGTTGTAGAGGATGGTTTTGGGCAGGTCGCCGTTGGCGTCGAGCCGGTCGAGGAATTTGGCCAGCGGGCGGGCTATCAATTGGTCGTCCATCGAGTCGCAGCCTATGTCGGGGCCTAACTGCCTGAACAGGCGGGTGCAGTTGTTGCGCAGGGCGCCGATGTGAAGCTGCTGGACCCAGCCCGCCTCGTGGTCCATAAGCGCGAATTCGACCATCATAGCTGATTTGAATTTAGGCTTTTCACTCAGGTCGATTTCTTTGCCAATAATGATTTTCTGGAAGATTCTGTCGATTTCGCCGTCGGTATAGTCTTCGGCGTAGGGGGTATCGAGGCCGTGGTCGGAGAGCCGACAGCCGTTGTCGTGAAAGTACTTGTGCCGGTCGCGAAGGGCCTCGATGTATGCGTGGTAGCTGTTTATCTCGATGTCGCAGAGGCCGCCAAGATGGTCGATGAAGGCATTAAGGCCCGTCAGGTCGTCGAGGGCCATTGCCCTATCCGGGCGGAAGGCGGTGTGCACCTTGATCTCGAAATTGTCGTGCCGGATTTTTCGGTGATACTCCAGCGAATCGAGCGGGTCTTCGGTCGTGCAGACCAGCTTGACGCTCATCTTCCGCATTATGTTTCGGACGCTGAACTGGGGCGTTTTAAGCATTTCGGTTGCGCAGTCGTAAATCCGCTTAGCGGTATCCAGGCCCAAGAGCTTGTCCTTGACGCCGAAGTGGCGTTTCAATTCGAGGTGGGTCCAGTGATAGAGGGGATTGCCTAAGCAGTAGGGCACAGTCTGCGCCCATTTCTCGAACTTCTCGTAGTCGGCCGCCTTGCCGGTGACGTATTTCTCATCGACTCCGTTGGCCCTCATGGCCCGCCACTTGTAGTGGTCGCCGTAGAGCCATGCCTGGGTGAGATTTGCGAAGCGGTGGTCGGCGGCGATTTGATTGGCCGGGAGGTGACAATGATAGTCGTAGATCGGCATCTTCGCGGCGTGGTCGTGGTAGAGAGCTTGGGCGGTTCTGCTTTGCAGTAGAAAATCTTCGCTTAAAAACTCCCGAGCCATTTGCTTGCCTCGATGTTGTGTCATATTGTATTTTCGGGCGCGTCAATCTTCTGATTCGCGTTGTTTTTCCTGCTCTTCGCGGAGTCGCTGGGCCTCAAGCTTGCGGCGTCGTTCGATGGCCTGCTCTCGCGGCGACTTGTGCTCCTTCATCTTCTTCGCCCAGTCGGAGATCTCGCTTCTGGTCTTGGACAGGCGCTGGGAGACCTGCTTGGGTTGGGCCTTCTCCTCTTTGCGAATCTTGTGCAGCCATATTGCATAAGCGATCCACCCAAGCCCAAGGATCGGCAACGCGCTCAGCATAAATATCGTGTACCAGTTCATGGCGCCCTTCCTTAAGACTAACCAGGCATCTGGATTTTCCGGGCGATGCGCCGTTGGCCCGAATAATACACCAAAGGCAACCCAGGGTCAACAAATAGCAGGATAACTCAAACTGACCGATTTTGTTTTTTTTGACACGGATTTACACAGATTAACACTGTTTCTCATATATCTGGATTCCTGCTTTCGCAGGAATGACAAATGCTCTTATCTTGTTGCCAACACTATAGTTACGTCAGAATTTGAGCCAAGAACGGTCAGTTTGAGCAGGATAAGGCGATTATTGTCGCCCAGGAGCGGCGAAGCTGGGAATAAAGTCGCCGAATATGCCTATTGGCCGACGGGGGTCAGCGGGTTTGCGGGGCGGGCTTGATGCGGGGTGAATGGTGCTTTTTTCGCCGGCGTTTCATGGCCAACCTGTATGCGAGCAAGGGTAGATGAGGAATCGCAACCGCCAAGTCGCGCCAGCGTGTCATCCCGATTCGCCCGGCCTTTCGGATGAGGTGGAGCACCTGCGGCAAATCGTAGAATCCCCTTCTGATTTTGTTCCTGATTTGCGTGAGCTCTTTTCGTCCAAACTGATCGGAATAGACGGAGCCGCCGACGCGTGTGTAGTAGTAGCCGGGCGTATTCTGAATGATCTCCTCGAGAGGCGAGAACTTCTCGACGCGGAGTTTCTGGAAACTGATGGAATCGCACTTGATCTCCTTGGCAAACTTGGGGATGTAGAGCATCTCCTCTTCGGTCTCTGAGATGTTGCCGTAGATGAAGTACCCGTGCAGCCAGAAATCGAACTTGGTGAGGACGGCGAAGGCATCGCGTATCTGCTGCTGGGTGATGCCTTTGGCAAGCTGTTTCAATATGCGGTCGTGGGGCGATTCGACGCCTATCAAGAATACTCGGAACCCGGCCTTATCTGCCTTTTCGAGCAGCCGGGGATGTTTCGCTACGTCGATACGCGCCTGAACAATGAAGGTCTTCTTGATGTTATTCTCGATAATGAAATCGCAGAACTGCTCGCTCCTCTTGATGTTCGTGAAGAAGTTGTCGTCGCTGATGAGCACGACATCGGCGGTGATTGTCTTCAATTCCTCCATAACCGATTCGATGGCCCGTTCGGTGTAGCTTCTCTTCTGCCCGAGCGGATTGAGACTAAACGTGCAGAACTTGCACTTGAACGGGCATCCCCTCGTGGTCAGTATCGTGTCGAATGTGCTCTTGGTTAATCGCACGCCGTGCTGAACCATGCTGTATTCATGCCGTCTGAGCGACCGGTCGGGAAACGGGATATTCGAGATATCCGGCAGGGGATGGATCTCGTTGTGCACGACGCTGCCGTTTTTGCGGTAGGAGAGCCCCTTTATGTCCTCGCAGGGAACGCCTGTGACGATCTGTTTGATGATGTCTTCGCCCTCGCCTCGGACAACCATATCGATATTGGCGCATCGCTGGAACAACTGCTCGACTTCGAGCGTGGCCTTGTAGCCCCCGACGACTGTGCAGATCTCCCCAGGCAATGCGGAAATAAAGTCGCAAACCTCGTCGAACTGAGAGGACCATGAGATGCTGACGCAGATGAGGTCTATCTCTTTCCTGATGAACTCGCTCAGCGCCCGCGGGTCCTGGTAGGCCTCTTCGTAGGGAAGATCGAGCAGCGTAACCTTGCCGACGAGGTCTTTCATGCTCGCGACAATATACTCGAGCCCGGTCGGAGGGAATATTGCCCTGGCCGCGATAGAATCACCAAAGTACGGGTGCAACGCGAGAGCATGTTTGTATTTAATCATCTTGGGACTATAGCGGCAGATAGAAGATTACACAAGGAATATTACTCAAACTGACCGGTCCCCTGGGGACGGCACGATAAATCCTTATGCGACAGCAATATAGCACACTGTGTCATTCCCGCGAAAGGCCTGCCCTGAGCGAAGCCGAATGGGCGGGAATCCACTCACCCGCCACACTTCCCCCCGGGATGGCGGGGCCAACTGGATACCTGCTTTCGCAGGTATGACAAGGCGAACCGGTCAGTTTGAGAATATTAGATAAACTCAAGCTGCTCAGCTTGCTCCTCAGACGATATATGTCGAAGCGGCGGTTGTTCCGCCTCTGCCGGTCCAGTTGGTGTGGAAGAATTCGCCTCTGGGCTTATCGACTCGCTCATAAGTGTGTGCTCCGAAGTAGTCTCTCTGGGCCTGTAGCAGGTTTGCCGACAGCCGTTCGCAGCGATAGCCGTCGTAATAGGCCAGGGCCGAGGTCATCGCCGGCATCGCAATTCCGAGCCTGACGGCGGCGGTGACGACGCGCCTCCATGAGGATTGGGCCTTCTTTACCGCCTTCTTGAAGAACGGATCGAGCAAGAGGTTTTCGAGCCTGGGCTTCTTGTCGAAGGCCTCCTTTATCTTGCCCAAGAAGGCCGATCTGATAATACAGCCTCCCCGCCACATAAGGGCGATTCCGCCGTAGTTGAGGCTCCATTTGTGCTCGGCGGCGGCGGCTCGCATAAGCTGGTAGCCCTGGGCGTAGCTGACGATCTTCGATGCGTAGAGGGCCTGACGCAGGTCGTCGATAAACTTGTCCTTATCGCCCCTGAATTTCGATTTGCGGCCCTTGAGGGCCTTAGCGGCCTTGACCCGCTCGGCTTTCAGGGCCGAGATA
This sequence comes from Sedimentisphaerales bacterium, assembly GCA_035288065.1. GTDB lineage: Bacteria > Planctomycetota > Phycisphaerae > Sedimentisphaerales > Anaerobacaceae > JAFGCD01. The sequence continues at coordinate 4,056 of DATEBC010000443.1, forward strand.
CATCGGGCGAAGACGGCCTCGCCGATTAGCGTCAAGGGCTGGCCGAGGTCGAGGGCCTCGATAACCGTCCATTTGCCCGTCCCCTTTTGCCCCGCTGTATCGAGGATTAGATCGATAACCTCGGCGCCGTCCTCGTCTTTGTACGCGAGGATGTCGCGCGTAATTTCGATAAGATAGGAATTCAGCTCGCCTTCGTTCCATTCTGCGAAGACCTTGTGCATCTGGGCATTTGTCAGGCCGAGGCCCTCTCTCATAATCTGGTACGTCTCGCATATCATCTGCATATCGCCGTATTCGATGCCGTTGTGGACCATCTTGACGAAGTGGCCCGCCCCGTTCTCGCCGACCCAATCGCAGCAAGGCTCGCCGTCGTCGGTGTGGGCGCATATCTTCTGGAAGATAGGCTTGACGTGGGGCCAGGCCTTCGGCGAGCCGCCCGGCATAAGCGACGGGCCGAGAAGAGCGCCTTCCTCTCCGCCCGATACGCCGGTGCCGATATAGAGCTTGCCTTTGCTCTCGACTAATTCAGTCCGGCGGATTGTATCGGGAAAGTGCGAGTTGCCGCCGTCGAT
>DATEBC010000444.1:0-5848 GCA_035288065.1 Sedimentisphaerales bacterium
GGTGTCGGTATGGTACTTGTGCACATCGTCGGTTGCCGGCAGCTCGGTATCGGCCAGCACGGCCAAGAGGGAATCGCTTTTTTGTGCCGCCCGGGCGCGCTTGCGCTGGGCGTCCATAAGCTCGTTGAATTTCTCGGTATCGACTTTAAGGCCGCGCTCCTGAGCCATTAGCTGGGTCAGGTCAAGCGGGAAGCCGAAGGTATCGTAGAGCTGGAAGGCGTCTTCGCCTTTGATGGTGGCCTCTTTGCGCCCGGCGGCGCGGTCGGCGGCGTCGGTGAAGATCTCGAGGCCCCTGTCGAGGGTCCTGCCGAAGCCTGCCTCCTCGGATTCTATCACGGTCGAGACGTAATCGGCCCGCGTCTTTATCTCGGGGAATGCCTCGCCGAGGTAATCGACGAGGACGGGGACGAGCTTATAGAGGAACGGCTCATGCATCCCCAGTTCTCTTCCGAACCGCGATGCCCGGCGGAGTATCCTGCGGATTACATATCCTCTTCCCTCGTTGGAGGGGGCGGCGCCGTCGGTTATTGCGAAGGTTAGCGCTCGAATATGGTCGGCTATTACGCGGAACGCGTTGTCGGTCTTATTGCCGAGCCTGGAGGTGTATTTGTGGCCTGTTATCTCGGCGGCGGCGGCGATTATGGGCATGAACAGGTCGGTATCGTAATTGCTGGATTTGCCCTGCAGCACGGCTACGACCCTTTCAAGACCTGCGCCGGTATCGACATATTTCGCCGAGAGCGGGATGAGCCTGCCGTCGGCCCGGCGATTATACTGGATGAAGACGAGATTCCACAGTTCGATGTATCTTGCACAGCCTGCGTTGACGCCGCACTTATGGCCCGGGAGATCCTTCATATCGCATCTGCCGGGGCCGAGGTCGATATGTATTTCGCTGCACGGCCCGCAGGGGCCGGTTTCGCCCATCTCCCAGAAGTTGTCCTTCTTGCTGAAGTCGAGGATTCGATCCGGCGGTATGGATGTTACTTTTGTCCAAAGCTCGGCGGCCTCGGTGTCTCTCGGCAGGCCGTCGGTTTGGCTTCCGCCGAAAACCGTCGCCCACAGGCGGTCCGCTTCAATGCCCCAGGCCTTCGTGAGCAGCTCCCAGGCCCATTCGATTGCCTCAGCCTTGAAATAGTCGCCAAAGGACCAGTTGCCAAGCATCTCGAAAAACGTGTGGTGGTAGGTGTCTTTTCCGACTTCTTCGAGGTCGTTGTGTTTGCCGCTGACTCGGAGGCACTTCTGGCTGTTGGCGGCGCGCGGATATGGAGGAGGCGTAAGACCCAAAAAGATGTCCTTGAACTGGTTCATTCCGGCGTTGGCGAATAGCAGGGTATCGTCGCCTATTGGGACTATCGGGGAGCTTGGGACAAATTCATGGCCCTTGTCCTTAAAGAATTCTATGAAGGCGGCTCTTATCTGCTTTCCGGTGGGCATATTGGGTCTCGTATTGCGTATCTCGTAGTCCGCATGTCGTATTTCGTATTGTGTCTCACCCGGTCGCTCACGCTCCCGGCTCTTTTGTCTTGTGACTTATGTCTTTTCGTATTGCGTATGTCGAATTTCGATATTCGACACTCATCATTCGACATTCGACATAAGGCCCTTGACGACGAGGACCTTGTTTTTTATCTCTTCACAAAGGTCGGGGTTTTCGATTAAGAACGTCTTTGCATTTTCCCTGCCCTGTCCGAGTCGCACGTCTCCATAGTTCAGCCAAGCTCCGCTTTTATCGACGACGTTACAGGCCAGGGCCAGGTCGAGCAGGTCGCCTTCGTAGCTGATTCCGCTGTCGAACATGATGTCGAATTCAGTGTCGCGGAAGGGGGGGGCGATCTTATTCTTAACGACCCTGGCCCGGACCCGCGAGCCGATTGCGCCTTTGGCGTCCTTTATGGTTGTGATTCGTCTTAGATCGATTCGGACGGAGCAGTAGAATTTGAGGGCCTTTCCGCCGGGCGTTGTCTCCGGGTTGCCGAACATTACGCCTATCTTCATCCTGATTTGGTTGATAAAGACAAGGGCGGTTCTGCTCTTGCTGATGATGCCGGTGAGCTTTCTCATCGCCTGGCTCATCAGCCTGGCCTGGAGTCCGACGTGCGCATCGCCGATGTTGCCCTCAAGCTCGGCCTTTGGCGTGAGGGCGGCGACCGAATCGATTACTATTACATCGACGGAGTTTGAGGCTATGAGCATTTCGGCTATGCTGAGCGCCTGCTCTCCGGTATCGGGCTGGCTGACGAGCATGGAGCTTACATCGACTCCGAGCCTTTTGGCCCAGGTTGTATCGAGTGCGTGCTCGGCGTCGATAAATGCAGCGACTCCGCCGGCTTTCTGGGCGGCGGCGATGACGTGAAGCGCCAAAGTTGTCTTTCCGGACGATTCGGGGCCGAACAATTCGGTGACCCTGCCTCGCGGAACGCCCACCCCGCCCAGGGCGATATCGAGCGAGAGCGAGCCGGTGGAGATACCCTGGACTTTCGCGTAGCTATGCTCGTCCATCTGCATGATCGCGCCCTGGCCGTACTCTTTTTCGATCTGGGCGATCACGCGCTGGAGTGCGGAGTCTTTGCCGGGCGTTTTGGTTGGTTCAGCCTTTTTTGCTTTTGCCATTGTCGTATTCTCCCGTTGTATATCACCTTTCAGCTCCACGTGTCTCTCGCCTGACGAGCCACATTTCGGACTATTATTGCAATTCGTATCTGCCCAATACAGTATAGACAGGCCCGCTTGGTGTCAACTCGCTCTGGTAAACCGTGACGGCGTCGGCGGCTATGGTTCCGAGCTTGAAGTCCTTGTATTGATCTGCTAATTGGGCCAATTTGAAGCCTGCCTGGGGGTTTCTAACCCGGCAGAGGGTCAGGTGGGCTGCGAATTCTCTGTTTTCTTCCGGCCAGCCGGCCTGGGCTAACTGCTCATCGAGATCCTGTTGCAACGCGAGTAGTCCATCGCAATCGCGGCCCGCGCCGATCCAGAGGACCTTCGCGCTCTTATCGCCGAAATAGCCGACCGTTTCGACCTCGATATCGAAATGCTCATGTTGCGATGCAATGTCCTTGGCGACGTTGCAGACCTCGACGGCCTGGGCGTCTTTGACCTCGCCGAGGAATTTGAGCGTCAGGTGCATATTGTTCGGATTGACCCACTTCACGTCGCCCTTTTTGACATCGGCCCCGGGCTGGAGCTTGCCCTGCAGGTCGGCCAAGTCTTGCTTGATAACCTCGTCAATGTCTATCGCTATGAATACTCGCATATTGGTCAGCCTGTTAGAAACTTGTCATTTTTCGCAGGTTTTCGAGCCTGCGGTCGATTTCGGTCCTTGAAGTTGCGGACAGGCCGTTGAGCGAGAAGTCCGCTATTGTAAAGGACGCCGTTACGGTTCCGTAGGCGATTGCCTTTTTCAGCGTTGCGAAGTCGGTCCTTCCGACCTGCGCCAGGCAACCCATGAATCCGCCTGCGAAGCTGTCGCCGGCGCCGGTTGGGTCTTTGACTTCCGTTGCGGGGTATGCGGGCAGCAGGAATTGCTTGCCATCGGCGGCACACATTAGCGAACCCGACTCGCCTTTTTTGATAACAACAACGCTCAAGCCCATATCGAGAATGGCCTGTCCTGCCTTAATCAAGTTTTGTTCTTCGGCGAGCTGCTTAGCCTCGTCTTCGTTTATTACCAGGCAGTCTATCTTCTTGAGGAGCGATTTTAGGTCGCCAAGGTGGTCTTGTATCCAGCAGTTCATCGTATCTGCGGCTACGAAGGCGGGCCGGCGAATCTGGGCGAGCAATTCGTGCTGGAGCTTGGGCATCGTGTTGGCCAAGAAGACGAATTTGCTGTCGGCGAAGGCCGCAGGCACGGTGGGCGGGGCCTCGGCCAGGACGTTCAGCTCGATGCTGTCCGTTGTCCTGTCGTCCATATTTTGAGCATAAGTCCCGGCCCAGCGGAAGGTCTTGCTGTTGGGCCTGATTTCCAGGCCGGCAAGGTCAACGTCCCTGCCCGCGAAGACTTCATTTAGGTCAAAAGGGCAGTCCGCGCCAACCACTCCCACGAACCGCACAGGCCCGAAGAAGCTCGCGGCCATACTGAAATAGATGGACGATCCGCCCAGACAATCCTCACTAACGCCGAAAGGCGTCCTGATTGTATCAATCCCTATCGAACCAGTGACTAATAAAGACGCGCTCATTTTGTATTCCTATCACGAACTACGAAGGAATCTTCGCATGTTGGTGAATCACTGTACGATTGGAAAAGGATTCATCGCTTTTTGGGCGCCAGCATCACCCTGCAAACAGGCGGCACCGTTGACGACGCCGCCCCATGCTGTACGCCGCCATCAGGGCGCTCGGGTCGCTTCCCAGCGTTGCCCTATCCTCCCTAATGGCGGCGGTATTATACCCGTTTATGCTGTCGCCTTAAAGCGGTAAATCCGAAAGAATTAGAGATGTTGCTTCCCGTCTCTGCCAAACTCCTTCAGGGTGGCGTCTATTCTTCTTAGGGTTTCCTCTTTGCCGAGCAATTGGACGGAGTCGAAGATTGGCGGGCTGATTGTGTTGCCGCAGATTGCTACTCTTAGGGGCTGAGCGACTTTTCCCAAGCCGAGCTGCTTTTCTTCGGCTAAGGTGCGGAGCATGGTTTCGATTTTCTCTTCGGAGAATTGGTCCATTGCGGCGAGCTTGCCGCGGACTATGGCGAGGATTGCCAGACCGTCGCCCTTGAGGAGGACCTTATCGACGGCCTTGGCGTCGTATTCGACGGCGTCGGTTAAGAGGAATCTGCTCTTTCTCTCGATATCGGCCAGTGTTCGGGCGCCTTCGCAGATTTTAATTAGCCTGGCGAGCAGCTCATCGTCGGCTTTGAGGACCGGGGAATCTGCGACCTTCAGGTAGTCCCTCAAATGTTCGCGGAGCCTCTCCGGCGGGGTCATTTTGATATGCTCGGTGTTGAAGGCGACGAGCTTTTTTCGGTCGAAGAGGCTGTTGCTCTTGGTAAGCCGGGCAAGGTCGAAGGCGTCGATCAATTCGGGCAGCGGCATAATCTCGCGGTTGTCACCGGGGTTCCAACCCAAAAGGGCCAGGAAGTTGACCATCGTTTCGGGCAGGTAGCCGCTCTTGCGGAAATCGACGATATTGATCTCAGGCAGCGAGACGCCGAGGTATTCGGCCATCGCGTCGATGCCGGGCATATCGGGGACGGATTGGCCCTTAATAAAGGCGTTAAGCTCGTCTGCGGTGATATCGCCGACGGCTGCGAGCTTTTCGAGATCGACGTCCGGCATTTGCTTTATCGCATCCCGAAGGACCTTGGGCCGCTCTCGTTTGGAGAGCTTTCCGCCGGTGTCGCTTACGGTGACGGACATGTGGGCATACTTGGGCAGCTCGGCATCGGGAAAGAGCGCCCGCCACAGTGCCTGCTGGCCCGGTGTGTTGTTGAGGTGCTCCTGGCCGCGAATGACGTGCGTAATCTTCATCAGGTAGTCATCGACGACGCAAGCGAAGTTGTAGGTCGGGAAGCCGTCGCTTTTTTGAATGATGAAGTCGCTTATCTCGCCGGGCGCAAAGGTGATTACGCCTCGGACGACGTCCTGCACAACAAGCGGCTCATCCTGCGGCACGGCGAAGCGGACGGTAACGGGCCTGCCCTCGGCGCGGGCCTTCTCGGCATCGGCCTGGGTCGGGAAGGTATCGGGGCGCCGGTATGCGAATCCGCCCGTTTCGGCCTCGGCCTCCTCACGGAGCGCATCGAGGTCCTCGGCGGTATCGAAGCAGTAGTAGGCCCTTTTCTCAGCCAACAGTTGGCGGACGTATTTATCGTAAATTTCTCTTCGCTGCGATTGCAGGTATGGGCCGTTGGGTC
>DATEBC010000445.1:0-6029 GCA_035288065.1 Sedimentisphaerales bacterium
GCCCGCCTGCAAAGCAGGCATCATCCTGAAAGTACACCCCCCTTTTGACTCTGATGGTATAAGTGAGCTTGTCCCCTGGGCGCCCGCCCTCTAAGGGCCTGCCCCCTGGGGGCCAATCTTCACTAATCTCCGGCATACCCTCAGCCAGCAGAGGCGCCAACTCATAAGGCCGCTTCAAAAAGTGATAATCATATAGACCCTCGAATATCTGACTCGCCACAACGCGCGAATATATATCGCTAATACTCGCCGGGTCCAACCCCGCCACCTTAGCATACAAAACATGCCGCAGAACCATCTCGTTCGGTTCGTCAGCAGACCCCGACCCATCACACCCCCCAACCCCCGCCAACACCGCTATCGAGAAAACACCCAGGAACCTTTTCGCAAAATCCATTTTGCCCCACCCTGACGCCGACCTGCAAAGCACAGAATGCGATTGAATCCAAGTTAAGCTATCCCCTTCTCCATCACCGGCTGTTTGCGAATCTACTTCATCGATTCGTCTGTCGGGGGTTTCGGCAGGGCGAAGGGGCCGTTGCTTTTCCTGCCGGCGGCGTCGGGGCCATAGACAAACTTAATCTTGGCCGCCAGCTCGCCCGCCGTCGCAGCCGTTCCGAGCAGCCGATCATGCTCGGTCGTCAAGCCCGCATCGTCATCGCGCTCGATAGCCCGCCTTATCGCTGTCCGAGGCGCCCCAAGCAGCTTGCTCGTGCACTTCTCTTCCGTCTCGACCAGCACCGAAGCCAACTGCTGATTCTGCACGTCGTCCAAATAATCCGTGCCGAGGACATACCTCTGTATCGCACAGGAATACAACTGCCCGAACCGGTACGCAACCGCAGACGTCATCGCGCTGCCCGACGGCATCTTCTCGGCCAGCGCCTTCAAGATGCTGCCGTCTAAAAGCTCGTATTTCACCCTCCACGCCGCATACTGCCTTATCCGCAAATCGGCTATCTGCAAAAGAAGCTCCTCCGCCTGCGAGACCTTCACGCCCCCTGCAAACTCAACCATCAGCGCCAACGTCTCCGGCCCGCTATTCTCAATAAGCCCGCCCAGTTTCTTTGCAATGGCCCCCGCCGCCTGCAAAGTCGCCGCGCCGCCGGCGTTCAGCTTGGATACGATGCCCGCATTCGTAAGGGAATGGATCGCCCAATAGCGGACTATCGCATTATCGCTCCTCAGCATAGCCGCCGACAAATCAAGCAGCTTAAGGTCCGCCATCCCGTCAATCAGTATCAACAGATTGGTCGCTACCTTGGTTCTTAGCTCCTCCGGCAGCGTCAATGCCGCCTGCAGCCCGGACGTAAGATGCTTCAGCGCCGAGGCCGAGAACTGCTCGGCATACTGCTTCTGCGTACCCTGCCGGCTCAGAATTACCGCCCGAAGCCTCGCAATATCCGTGAACTTACGGGTCCCCACCAATTCCTGAATCCCGTCGGCTAAAAAATTGTCAATAACCTGCAAATCCTGGTTTGCAAGAACCGCCTTGCTGCGAACCGCATCTATCGCCGTCGGATCGACAGCCATCGCCCTTGAAGCCGCAACCAGGAAAGAAAACCCCGCCAGAACCCCAAAAACCACCCATTTTGCTCTCATCATCTAAGCATCCAAATAAACTCTTTCGTCCCGGCCCAGGGATTCCCCGGCCCGTAACGGCCTTCAATATTATCCAGATTAACTTCTCAACCAACCTTTGTCAAGCGAATTTGACCGTTACCGCCCTTTATATGAACTCGCCCGCAAGTTCCTCACCTTCTTTTCGACCGTCCCTGGCCAAGAGTCCAAAAAAGTGTTATATTTAGCCTGCGGTTTTACCGCAGATCGTGACCCAAGAAACCGCAATTGACACAACATTGTTTGGAAATTCAACGAGAAACAGGAATATGCCGCGAAAAGCAGAGATTTCAATCCGCATTTGGCGGAGCCGGAACACAAAATAGACATACAGTGTCAATCCGTGTTAATCTGTGTCGAAAAGAGATTTCATCCATCTAAGTCGTTAAGGTTGGTCTGTGGCTGATCCATCCCCAAAACTTGTTCGCATCGACCCGCTTCGCCTGCACATGGAGCGACAAGGCCAAATGGTCACTGACGCGACCATTTTCGCCTCCAAAGCCGTCAACCTCGAGCCCGATGCCGTCCGCCAGCTCTGCGACGCCGCATCTCTGCCCCCGGCGAAGAAAGTACTCGCCACCGCCGATATACACGTCGGTTTCGGCGTCCCTATCGGCGCCGTCGTGGCGATGGATGGCGCGATCATGCCCCCCGCCGTCGGCTACGATATAAACTGCGGAATGCGCCTGCTCCACACGCCCTTTTCAAAGGGCCAAATCGACACCGACAAGGTCGCCGTCGATATCGCCCGCGAGATCCCGCTCGGCGAAGGCATGGAGAACCTGCCCCTGGACCGAGCCGGCCTCGAAACAGTTATTAATCAAGGAGTCGCCGGCATACCGGCCCTCGTCCAGAAAAGCCGACACCGCGCCTGGGACGCTTTCGACCCCGACGAATTCGCCGATGACCTCCAAAGAATCGAGGAAAACGGCTGCATGACCGCAGAACCGGGTGCTGTCCCTCAAAATGCAATGCAAAAAGGAGCCTGCCAACTCGGCACTCTCGGAGGCGGAAACCACTTCATCGAAATACAATACATCCAGCAAGTCTTCGACACCGACCTGGCCAAGGCTTTCGGCCTCTTCGAGAATCAGATCGTCGTGATGATACATTCCGGCTCTCGGCGCTTCGGCTATGAAATCGCCGACCACTATATGAGCGTCGCCGCCCAAAGACCCGAAAACGCAGACCGCAAAAAGATGCTCGCATACCTGCCCACCGATACAAAGCCCGGCAAAGCATATATCAACGCGATGGGCGCAGCGGCCAACTTCGCCTTCGCCAATCGCCATATTATGGCCCTGCTCGTCAGACGCTGCTTCAACCACATGTTCGGCCCCACCCCCCTGCCGCTCGTTTACGACGTCACCCACAACATGGCGAAATTTGAAACACACGCCGGCAGACAACTCTGGGTCCACCGCAAAGGAGCAACCCGAGCCTTCGGGCCGGACCGTATGGCGGGGACCGTCTTCGCCAAAACAGGCCAGCCCATAATCACACCCGGCTCGATGGGAACTGCAAGCTTCCTGCTCGTCGGAACCGGCAATTCCGAGGAATCCCTCGCATCCGTCAACCACGGAGCGGGAAGGGTCTTGAGCCGCTCGGCGGCGCTCGGAAAGGCGCGCAGGGGCAAAATCATAAAGCCGGGAATGATTACCGACGAGCAGTTCAAGCGGAGTATGCAAGGAATAAAGCTGATTGCCGGCAACAAACGCACAATTAAGGAAGAGGCCCCGGACGCCTATAAAGATATCGAAGAGGTGGTCCGAATTGTTATCGAATGCGGATGGGCAAAGGCCGTCGCTCGAATGGTTCCTTTGGCGGTTTTGAAGGGCTGAATCCCGCCCCTCAGCCAGCCTCCACGTAATTGCTGCTTTGCCATTTTAGGATGGACCGGTAAAAACACGACAAAACCAGCTAACAAATCGTTGCAATTTATCGCTAAATACTGTATGCTACTATTACCCTGCCAAGCTCGATTGTAGGGATTGTCATTGCGAGGAGGCCGAAGAGCCTGGCCCTTAGGGCCCGACGTGGCAATCTCATACCCCTTGCAGGGGAAGGCTGCTCCAGCGCAAAAAACGCCTCGCAACGACGCGAACAGTCTTAGCCTGGGCAGAGTACTATAGTGACTCGTTGGTTTTCCCTAATGAGGGCCAAAACGATTGCTATCGGAAAATAAGAATGGCTGAACGCCTTAATGTTTGCACAGTTTTGCTTGTGATGCTGGTCCTTATTGCCGCCTTTCTGCATTCGACGGCACTGCCAGCCGCCCCTACAACGCCAGATACCCCCAAGCTCCAGCCTGCCAAAAGCGACCCTAACCAAACCGCGCCGGCTATACCCGAGCCAAACAGAGCCGACCCCAACCTGACTGCCCCCCTTGTGCCTGAGCCAAACCAGGTCGAACCTAATCAGACCACGCCGCTTGTGCCTGAGCCGAATCAGGCTGACCCAAACAATCTCGAACTCGGAAAGTCCGACCCCGCCGGTGCAGACGCCAATGACATTGTCCGTCCCGCGATGGAGCCAAACAATATCGACGCCAACAGGATCAGCCCTCGCGCAACCGAACCCAACGACCCCAATGCCGGCTCAGCCGCCGCTTTCCATAACAAATGCGCGGACATACTGAAAACATACGTAAAGGCCAACGGCATGGTTGACTACAAGGGCCTCACGCGAAAAAAAACCAACTTCAATGCCCTCCTCGACGGATTCAACAAGCTCGAACCCAATGTTTACGAAGCCTGGCCCAGGGAAGATAAAATCGCCTTCTGGATCAATGCGTACAACATCAAAATGCTTGATATAATCGTCAATAATTATCCCATCAAGCCGCTGTCGAGATTCCACAGCGCCATCTGGGGCGCCAAGAGCGTCCGCCATATCGATGGCATATCGACCAAGTTCAAGTTTCTGGTAATGGATGAGGTCTTTACCCTCTTGGAAATTGACAAGCGGTTCTTCCGCAGCACGTTCGACGAGCCAAGAATACTCTTCGCCCTGACCCGCGCCAGCCTGTCTAGTCCGCCCCTGCGCAATGAGCCTTACTCTGCAGACATGCTCGACAAGCAGCTCGATGACCAGGCCAGGAAGTTCTTTTCCAGCCCGTTGGCCTTCAAGATTGACAAGAGCAAGGGAAAAGTTTACTTGTCCGCATTGTTTCAGAAGACTGAGTACGGCAAGATGTTCCTCGCCAGGTACGGCATAGACAGGAAGTTCAAAACAAACGAGCCCGAAACACGAGCCGTGCTGAATCTTATCACCAACTTCGTCTCCGAAGACGTCAAGAGCTACCTCGAATTAGGCAACTATACCGTTCAGTTTATGGGTTACAACTGGACGATCAACGATGGCTCGTAGGATAGTAAACTGCGACCGACAAGATATATACGGTATTAAAAGGAACCAATGACAATGACAATGACAAAGAAAACCACCAGAAAGAATCAACGGCCCCGCCGAGAGAGATACCTTTTCACCAGTGAATCTGTGACTATGGGCCATCCCGACAAAGTCGCCGACCACATATCGGATGCGATTCTCGACGCAATGCTCGCTCAGGACCCCGCCAGCAGGGTCGCCTGCGAAACCCTTGTAACAACCGGGCTCGTCGTAGTCGCCGGAGAAATAACTTCCAAAGCAATCGTCGATGTCCCGACCGTCGTCCGTGACACCATCAAGGAGATCGGTTACACCGACCCGAACATGGGATTCGACTATGAGAACTGCGCCGTTATCGTAACGCTCGATAAGCAAAGTCCCGATATCTCGCAGGGAGTAACCGAAGGCGCCGGCCTTCACAAGGAGCAGGGCGCAGGCGACCAGGGCCTTATGTTCGGCTTTGCCTGCAGGGAAACCCCCGAGCTTATGCCGATGCCCATACAGCTCGCCCACGCACTGACTACCCGACTAGAAAAAGTCCGCCGGACTAAATTGCTCCCCTGGGTCCGACCTGATGGAAAGACCCAGGTCACAGTCGAATACGAGGCCGGCAAGCCAAAACGCGTACACACCGTCGTCGTCTCTACGCAGCATGCGCCCGCCATTGCCTACAACAAATTGCGAAAACAGATAATCGAAAAAGTCATCCTGCCCGTCCTGCCCAAGCGCTTCGTCGATAAGAACATCATATACCACGTCAATCCGACCGGCAGGTTCGTCATCGGCGGGCCTAAGGGCGACTCCGGACTGACCGGAAGAAAAATTATCGTCGATACCTACGGCGGCACAGGCAGACACGGCGGCGGCGCCTTCAGCGGAAAAGACCCTACAAAAGTCGATAGAACCGCAAGCTATATGGCCAGATACATCGCCAAGAACATCGTCGCCGCGCGCCTTGCGGACATCTGTGAAGTCCAGTTATCCTATGCTATTGGAGTAGCAGAGCCGATCTCGGTCCT
>DATEBC010000446.1:0-2384 GCA_035288065.1 Sedimentisphaerales bacterium
GGCTCATTCAGTTACGCCGGGACGGAGCACGATGGGAGGCTTGACGTTCCCTCGTTGCTGGAGGCGCTTGAGCTGCGTCTGCCCAGTGATCCGAACAACCATCAACTGCCCGTGGCTAAGGACTCGGACTCCGATCTGCTGAGCAACGCCGAAGAGACGGCAATTGGCTACCGGCCATTCAACGGCGACCAGAACCGCAATGAGACGGCTGACGGCGTAGAATTGGCCGAACGCTGCGTCGCTGTTGTTGCAGAATTGCCGCAGCAACACGAGGCCGGGCCGGACGAAACGTACAAAATCGAGCACGCCCTTGACGGTCTTGAGGCCTGCCACGTCTGTGGAGCGATGATTCACATGGGCGGCTGGGAGATTATCAATCCCAAGCTCAAGCTTGAGTACCCCGACCCGAACGACCCTCTGGATAGGACGTTTCTGCCGGACCTGGCGTTGCACTATATGGAGCACGGCTCATTCGACTGTTACGGCCACGTTCACAGCGCCAGAGTCGATATCGCCAGGCTTTTGTGGGTGCTTCAGTTGCGTTATCCCAATGACCCGAACGACCATCAGCTCCCGCTTGACTATGTTGTCAAGCCGGGCGGGCAGTTGGCGCCGGACGCCAACGACTACGACGGCGACCTGCTGGCGGATACGGAAGAGCCGGCCGCCGGGCTGAATATCTACGATCCGGACCAGGACGCCAACCTTGTCCCCGACGGCATCGAGCTTGCAATGCAGTTCGCCGATGCAATCGAGGGCCTGCCTGTCTATGACCCTGACGGCGGCTTGCCTGAACCGAATGAACCGTACAAGATAGACCACCGCCTTAGAGGGCTGGAACTTTGTGAGATTTGCGGCGAGTCGGTGAATATGGGCCATGAGGAGGTCGTAAATCCGAATTTGGGCCTGCGTATGGACGTTTATTTTGTCGCGTCGCATTACATGTCTCATGGCTCTCTAAGCTACTCCGGGCTGCAAATCAGTGAGCCATACGAGCCGTTCCACTACGGCAGAATCGACCCGGCGCTTCTGGCGAAGATACTCGAGATGCCCTACGTGTGCGGCCACCTCGGCACGATACACCTGCCGGGGGACTTCAACAAGGACTGCACGGAGAACTTCAAGGATTTCGCCGATTTCGCCGACAAATGGCTGCAAAGCACGGACCCGGCACAGGCCGACGACGAGCAATAGCAGTCCACAAGAGAATCCTAACAGAACCTGACTTCAAGATTAGGAACCGCTTCGCGAGGCTGTCTGAATAGATTTCTCGGCTCGCTTTTGGCTCGCTCGAAATGACAGCCTGTAAGGTTTTCAACAGAGCATTAGAGTGCCTATAGGAGCGAGTATCTGGACATTGAATCGCGAAAGGCCAAACGCTGCCTCAAGGCGTTAAGTCAAATCGACCAGGAGCTGGCATATTTGGCTGCGCTTACTGCGCAGGGTCTAAAGCCTCTGAGTCGATGGGAGAAACCGCTGGCGGACCACGCGATTCGGCAGCTTTGTGGCCTAGGGCTGGTCGCCGAGCAAATCCGGCGAACGGTGAAAACGGGCAAAGAGGTCATCGAGACAGTCTTCAGCCGAGCGCCAGGGGAGATTGATCTGTACAAGCAGCGATTCGATAATACTGCTATCGACAAGTCCGCCCAGACTCAGCGTTTTGAGGGTTTTCTCTTTGGGTATCCGCCCTGCTGCATCGAGCAGTACATCCTGCATCCCTACACGCCCAACGGTCTGCCGGAGGATGATCAGAAGATACTGTTTCACTGGGCATGCAAGGACTGCCGAATTACCCCGACGTTACTGCCCGCATATAGAGCCATCCATAAGTGGTTGGAAGCCCGCCACCACAGGGGTCCTTCGACCGGGCTCAGGATAAGTGGCGGCTAAACGAGATTGAGGCCGCTGCGGGGCAATCGTTCAAATACCGGACGCATCCGGATAATTGGGGGCAACCATAGAAATCTGTTGCGAATGCCGGTGTATTTCCTCTAATATGCGGCGAGGTTATTGTTGAACGATATGTTGAGGAGCAATACTATGAAACGGTATGAGTTGGCTGTTCTGTGTGCGGTTTGTGCTCTTGTGGGGTTTTCGAGCAGCGTTTGGGGGGTTGCGTTTTCGGGCGAGTTGAGGAAGTGGCACAATATCACTATTACCTTTGACGGTCCGCAGACCAGCGAGGATGCCGAGCCTAATCCGTTCCTTGACTATCGGCTGAACGTTACTTTCTCGAAAGGCGACAAGCGACACGTCGTGCCGGGCTACTACGCGGCCGACGGCAAAACGGCGGAAACGAGCGCAACCAGCGGCAACAAATGGCGGGTGCATTTCGTGCCGGACGAGGAAGGCGAATGGTTGTACTCGGCCTCATTTCGCAAAGG
>DATEBC010000447.1:0-5757 GCA_035288065.1 Sedimentisphaerales bacterium
GCCCGCAGCGGCGGCCGACCTGGATTTATCTGAGCCGGCGCTGATACAATACGTCTCCAAAGCCCGGTCGCTGCTCAAACCCGAAGTCGCGTCCCTCATCCAGGACGTCCTGGCCAAGACGGCGCCGGGCGAGGGCTTCACTCTTGCCGTCCTCGACGCACTGTCGAAAGCCCCCGAGCCAGGCAAGAGACCTGTTTCTAATTTGCAGAGCCAGGATGCCTCAAATCTTGAGTATGTATATCCCTCTGGCCCGGCTCCAATGTCCAAGAGCGCTATCTACGGGGCCTTCGCAGGCGGCATATTCGGCGGCGTCGCCTGGCTGTTGCCGACCTCCATCATAGCGAAGGATTGGCCCGCTGCGGCAGCGGTCCTGGCTGTTGCAGCGGTGATCTTCGTGTCGAGCGCAAATGTGTGCATCCGCAACCAGGCCAAACGCTGGCGAATACTCGGCTGGGTAATGATCGCATTGTGCGTGCTGAACCTGGCGGTGATAAACCTGCGCTGGGACCTCTGGATGCGGGCCTATCAAGAGGACCCGTCCTACAACGCGCCGACCAACCTCTCTCGCTGGACATTGAACGTAATAATAGCAGCGATAATGGCCGCCCTGCTCGCAATCTTCCTAACCCTCGACTCCCGGCAAAAAAAACAAACTACTGAGCCACCCCCATAGCCCTCCAGTTAGCGATCTCCTTTGGCCGGGCAAATCAAAACAGCTTGCCGCTATCCAAGAGGAAGGTTACGGGGCCGTCGTTTTTGCTGGTTACTTGCATGTACTGCCCGAAGGCGCCTGTTTCGACCGGCACTGCCTGGTTACGAATGAGCGTGGCCGCGTTTTCGTAAAGCTGCTCGGCCAGGGCTGGGTCGGCGGCGGCATCGAAGCCGGGGCGACGGCCTTTGCGGCAATCGCCGTGAAGCGTGAAATTGCTCACCAATAGAATGCTTCCGCCGATATCCTGTACGCTGAGGTTCATCTTTCCCTGGTCGTCGGCGAAGATGCGGAGGTTCGCCAGCTTCTCGGCCATGAACTCGGCGTCCTTTTCACCATCGCCCCTGCCCACGCCGAGATAAACGAGCAGCCCTTTGCCGATTTGGCCGACAACCTCGCCGGCGACCTCGACCTTCGCCTCCAATACCCGCTGAATAACCGCTCGCATCGTTGTCCTTTCATATCACATTTGGTGCAAAGATTCGCAAACACCGCCTTGCTAAGAAACAAACCATGGCGATGAGACGGCTCGGCGGATGTGCAGCTCATCTACAACCGCATTGCCCTTGTGTGTTACAAGGTAGAGCACCAGCTCTGCAATTTCGCCTGGTTCGATAAGGTCCTCTTTCCTTATATCGGGGCGGACGTTGCCGACCATTTCCGTATTCACCCCGCCCGGGCAAAGCAGATGCACACGAACGCTCGAACCGCGCAGTTCCTCGGCCAGTGATATTGTCATTCCACGAAGCGCGTGCTTCGAGGATGTGTATGCACTTTGGAGCGGATAGCCTTTGACGCCCACTACCGAGGCAATATTGATAATGCAGCCGGCTGGGGCCTGCCGCAGGAGTGGCAGAGCCTCCCTGCAAAGAATAAAAGGCGCCCGGGCATTGACCAGCATACACCGCTGCCAATCCTCGGTTGCCGTCTCCTCCAATTTGGCCGAGTGTGTCACGCCTGCATTATTGACGAGCACATCCAATTTTCCATAATTCTCCCTGACCACCTCGACCAGATTCTTAATCGAATCCTCGTCCGTCAGGTCGGTAACAACAATCTGGGCCTGTCCGCCGGCCTTACCAACCTGCTCAGCGGTGCCTTCCAACTTCTCTACCGCCCGCGCCGCCAGAACAACGGTCGCCCCCTCGTCGCCAAGCGCAACACTAATCGCGCGGCCGATCCCCCTGCTCGCCCCCGTAACCAACGCAACCTTTCCGATCAGTGCCTGTGCCATAGAAAATCCAAACTGTAGGCGTCGAATCCGAATCTGCCGGACACGAAGTGACAATCGTAAATACTCAAACTGACCGATTCTGTTTTTTTGACACGGACTTACTTGGCGCGGCCTGAAGGCCGCAACCAAAATCATAAACACTAAATCCGAAATCCACCAAGTGATCGCTGGCGGGACAAATCGGAATCACCGAAACTCAAAATTCAAAACAAACCATAACGTCCTATTTCGATAATGGTTATAGCAGCCGGATTCCAATATCAAGCAGAAAAAACAAGAAGTTGACGGATTGTAGTACAGATTAACACTGTGGTTAAGCCATGGCCTATCCATTTTTCATATATTTGGCACTACCTCATGATATTGGTAACGCTTTGTTTCTTTGACAAACATCTAAAGGTTCATAAGATAATAGCCGAGTAAGCCAAAAAGAGCCGTAAAGCAAAGACGGCTCGCTGTAGGCTACAAAATTGGGGTGGATAGTTCAAACAGCAGTGAGATTGCTTATTGCAGTTGTCGCAGAGCTAACTGGGATTGTGCTTGTTGATTAGTCTCTCTAATACGTGCCATTTTGTGTAGAAACAGGGGGTCTATGATTATGAGCGACATCGCCGACCGCAAGAAGGCAGAAGAGGCGCTGCGGGATTCAGAGACTCGCTATCGTCGGCTCTTTGAGACGGCGAAAGACGGGATTTTGCTTCTCGATGCCGAGACAGGGTTGATCGTAGATGTGAACCCGTTCTTAATCGAGATGCTGGGTTTCTCGCACGAACAGTTTGTCGGAAAGGCAATTTGGGAAATAGGGCTGTTAAAGGATATTGCCTCCAATAAAGACAAATTCATGGAATTGCAGCGGCAGAAATACGTCCGCTACGAGGACTTGCCGCTGGAAACGGCCGATGGCCGGCGGATCGAGGTGGAGTTCGTCAGCAACGTCTATACAGTGGACCACTCGAAGGTGGTCCAGTGCAACATCCGCGACATCACCGAACGCAAACAGGCAGAAGATGCAATCAAAAAGAGCGAAGCTCTGTTCCGTACCACACTTTACAGTATTGGCGATGGAGTTATAACCACAGATAAACAAGGCAGAGTTCAGTATTTGAATCCGGTTGCCAGGAATCAACCGGCTGGAAAGAAGGTGATGCCAAAGGTAAGCCGCTGGAAGAAGTCTTCAACATCATAAATGAAGAAACCCGAAACGAAGTTGAAAATCCCGTTCTGAAAGTTTTCAAAGAAGGAATTGTAGTAGGACTTGCCAATCACACATTGCTTGTTTCAAAGGATGGGAGAGAAACGCCGGTTGCCGACAGTGGCGCGCCGATAAAAAGCGAAACCGGTGAAATAATTGGAATGGTGCTTGTATTCAGAGATCAAACGGAAGAACGGAAAGCGCAACGAGCCCTTCAAGAAGCCAGAGAATTTGCCGTGAACGTCGTAGAAACAGTACGAGAACCTTTGGCAATACTTGATGGCAGTCTGAAAGTCATCTCTGCCAATCGCTCGTTTTACGATACATTCAAAACGACTTCTGGAGAAGCTGAAGGGGTTTGCATTTGCGATTTAGGCAACAAGCAGTGGGAGATCCCCAAACTGCGAGAGCTTTTAGAGAAGATCTTACCTGAGAATGCCACTTTCGAAGACTTCGAGGTGGAACACGACTTCCCCATCATCGGGCGACGGATAATGATGCTGAACGCCCGACGGATCTACAGAGAGGCAAACAAGACAGAAATGATTCTGCTCGCCATCGAAGATATCACCGAGCGCAAGCGGGTGGAGGAGGCGTTAAACGTTTCGGAGCTCCGGTATCGTCGGCTTTTTGAGACGGCGAGAGACGGAATTTTGATCCTCGATGCCGAGACAGGGATGATCATAGATGTGAATCCGTTCTTGATGGAGCTGTTGCGTTTCTCACACGAACAGTTTGCAGGAAAGGCAATCTGGGAAGTAGGGCTTCTCAAGGATATCGCCTCCAACAAACACAAATTCACGGAATTGCAGCGGCAGAAATACGTCCGCTACGAGGATTTGCCGCTTGAAACCGCCGATGGGCGGCGGATTGAGGTGGAGTTCATCAGCAACGTCTATACAGTGGACCGTCAGAAGGTGGTCCAGTGCAACATCCGGGACATCACCGAGCGCAAACGGACGGAAAGAGAGTTGGAAGAAAAACTAAGGCAAACGATAAAAATGAAGTTGGATTTTATCTCTATGGTTTCGCATGAGCTGCGGACACCTTTGACCGTGATAAAAGAAGGAATCGCCCTTGCTGCAGATGGTTCAGCGGGCGAAATTAATGAGGAACAAAAAGAGCTGCTGGGCCTCTCAAGGAGAAACGTGGACAGGCTTGCCAAATTCATCAATGAGGTTCTTGATTTCCAGAAACTCGAAGCCGACAG
Organism: Sedimentisphaerales bacterium; assembly: GCA_035288065.1. GTDB lineage: Bacteria > Planctomycetota > Phycisphaerae > Sedimentisphaerales > Anaerobacaceae > JAFGCD01. The sequence continues at coordinate 4,346 of DATEBC010000447.1, forward strand.
AATGAAAATGGATGTACAGCCTAACGATATAAACGAAATTGCCAGGAACGTTTATAGAACGATGACCCTTGCGGCAAAGAATATTGGAGTAAACCTTTTGCTTGAACTTGATGACAGATTGCCCATAGTTGGATTTGACAATGATAAAATTACACAGGTACTGACAAACCTTGTTGATAATGCTGTGAAGTTCACCGAGAAGGGCAATATCGTAATCAAGACGAGTGAAAAGAACGGAATGATTCACGTTTCGGTATCCGATACCGGCTGCGGCATTAAGAAAAAAGATTTATCAAGATTATTCAGGATGTTTGAACAACTATCCACCGGTGGCGAGAGAAAGACAGGCGGCACGGGTCTTGGACTTGCAATCTGCAAAGGGATCATCGAGCGGCACAATGGAAAAATCTGGGTTGACTCAGTTTTTGGCAAAGGCTCAAAGTTTACATTTACCCTGCCCATCTGCAACGCCAAGGAGATCATTAGAGAATATATTAACGATGGGATAAAGGAAGCATCAACCAACAATATGAGAATGTCTCTTGTCCTCATATCTATAGATGACCTTGATGAATTAAAGCAGAAGTTATCGCCTGAGAGAATCAATTCAACGCTGAAACACATGGAAGCCATTTTAGAAAATGATCTGCATCGAAGGAATAGCAGACCGAACCAAGTAACTGACGCTGTTTATAGATTCTCTAATGAATTTTTCATCGTTCTTACTAACTGCGGCAAGGAAAATGTCCAAGTGGTAAAAGAAAGATTAGAGCAAAAATTGAATGATTATCTGGCTCGCAAAGACTTGGCGGCTAAGATCAGATTGTTTTTGGGATGCGTTACTTATCCGGATGATGCGGTAACGAGCGAGGGGTTGATTGAGAAAGCAGAGGAATTACATCCTGTAGTTTCAACGGCGTTATCCGTGTAATGTCAAAGCGCTATTAAAGACGGAAACGGAAAAATGGGTAAGAAAAAAATATTAGTTATTGATGATGAGCCCGATATTCTCAAGGTTACCTCGATTAGGTTGAAAACACTCGGCTACGATGTTCTAACGGCGCTTGATGGGAGACAAGCGCTTCACACAATACGCAGTGAGAATCCCGATTTGGTGCTGCTTGACTTGGTCATGCCGTTTATGAGTGGGGCTGAAGTCTGTGAACAAATTAAGAATGACAAGGCGTTAAAACACATACCGGTTATTTTCTTCACTGCTATTGGTAGTGCCGCTATGACCGATGAGAAAGTCAAAAAGTTTGCGGCTGACGACTAGTACCTCATAACATTTGATTTTAGCGGTTGAATAGGAATTGCCGATACAACTTTCAGAGTATCATTTTTCTGAAAGGGATCGGTATGAACAAGAAATATATCGTTCGGCTCACGACGGAAGAACAAAAAGAACTGGA
>DATEBC010000448.1:0-2231 GCA_035288065.1 Sedimentisphaerales bacterium
GCCGAAGCCGCTGCCCTATCGTCGATACGTGGTGGCAGACGGAAACCGGCGGTATCTTAATCACGCCTTTACCCGGCGCTCATACAATCAAGCCGGGCAGCGCAAGCAGGCCTTTCTTCGGAGTCGATCCTGTCGTCCTGCGCGACGATGCAAGCCAATGCAATGTGAACGAGGGCGGGAAGCTCTGCATACGCAAGCCCTGGCCCGGAATGATGCGCACGATGTGGGGCGACCATGACAGGTTCATCGACACCTACTTCACCATGTTCCGCGACATCTATTTTGCCGGCGACGGCTGCCGTATCGATGAAGACGGCGATTACTGGCTGATGGGGCGAATCGACGACGTCGTCAATGTCTCCGGGCATCGCATCGGCACCGCAGAGGTCGAGAGCGCGCTCGTCAGCCATCCAAAGGTTGCCGAGTCCGCCGTTACGCCTATGCCGCACGAGATCAAAGGCCAGGCTTTGTACGCATTCGTCACGCTCAAGGAGGGAGTGAAGGAGACTGAGGAGCTCAAGAAGGAGCTTGCTTTGCACGTCCGTAAGGAAATCGGGGCGATTGCCGTGCCTGAGGTGATTCAGTTTGCCCCTGCGCTTCCGAAGACCCGATCGGGCAAGATTATGCGGCGAATTTTGCGCAAGATTGCCGAGAAAGACACGAGCAACCTGGGTGACATTACGACACTGGCCGATCCAAGCGTCGTTGAAGCATTAGTAAAGGGCCGGGGGAAATAGGCCTCTGTGTCCAGCCAATCAAAGGCCGGATGTGCAGCCGAGACGCGCATCCGGCCTATTCCCAACCGAGGAAATGACAGATGACTGAAGGAAATACTGCACTACCCGCACAGATAGAGAATCACGGATGGCGCGTCACATTCGCAGGAATGGGCATCAACCTTGCCCTCGGAGTTCTTTATAGCTGGAGCATTATCAGCGGCGGGATGGAAAAAGAGTGGGGCTGGACCGCGGTAGCGAGGAGCAGGCCCTATTCCCTGGCTTGCCTGGTGTTTTGTCTGATCATGGTGCCTGCGGGAAGGATGCAGGATAAGCTGGGGCCGCGACTGGTTGCCGCCATAGGCGGAGTCCTCGTTGGCGCGGGGATGATTTTTGCCAGTTTTTCGGGTAACTCACACATTGGGTGGATCGTCGGATTCGGCATCCTCGCGGGAGCCGGCATCGGCTTCGGCTACGCTTCAGCAACGCCGCCTGCGGTAAAGTGGTTCCCCGCGGCGAAAACCGGCCTTATCGCCGGATTGGTGGTTTCGGGCTTTGGCCTGGCAAGCGTCTATATCGCACCGCTGGGCAACTGGCTGATCGCACGTTACGGGATCGAAACAACGGCTATGGCATTCGGCATCGGGTTCTTCGTCGTGGTGGTCGGGCTGGCGCAGCTTTTGAAAGCCCCGCCGGCAGGATACATTCCGGCAGGACAGCCCCCGAAGGCAAAGAACTCAAACAAGAAAGAGGACTTCACTCCCTCGGAAATGCTCAGGACCTGGCAATTTTATCTGCTATGGTTCATGTATGCCTGCGGCGCAGGCGCAGGATTGATGGTCATTTCTGTCGCAAAGAACCTCGGCAAGGTCTCAGGCGCAGGGGTCATGGCGGTAACGGCATTGGCCATCGGCAACGGCGCGGGTAGAATAATTGCCGGAGTCCTTTCGGACAAACTTGGAAGAAAAACAACGCTGTTCATATTCTTTGTATTCCAGGCCATCATGGTCATTTTGCTGGCGGCGGCAGCCAAGGGCGGAATATTTGGCGCGTCTGCGATACTGTCGATAATGGCCGCGCTGGTGGGGGCCAACTACGGTTCGAATCTGTCGCTGTTCCCATCGGCGACCAAGGACTATTACGGCTTGAAGGACTTCGGGATGAATTACGGTCTGGTCTTTACGGCATGGGGTATAGGCGGCTACGTTCTTTCCCAGTTCGCAGCGAGCGTGTATGACGGAAAGATTATCGAGTCGTGGAAGGGCAGTTTCGACTTCGCCTTCTATTGTTCGGCGGGCCTCTTGATACTCGCAGCGATAGCAGTCTTCATACTCAAGCCGCCCCACCATACGATTGAGCCTGAGCGGGCCTAAAAGGCATACTATTGATGTTTGAACGCTTAAATGCACAGTGGGGCTTTGGCCCGCCGAGGCGGGCCCGCCCCGCATCGGAGTGCGGGCTAAACTCCGGCGGGAATCCAGTTTACCCGCTGAGGTGGGCTGGATTCCGGCTCAA
>DATEBC010000449.1:0-2696 GCA_035288065.1 Sedimentisphaerales bacterium
AGCAAACAAAAAATACCGCTCATAAACACCACCTCATTCCAAGCCGGAAACTGAACATTTCACCAGTTAAATCAACCATAACCCACATCAAGAAAAGGAGGGCAATAGTAATGACAAGCCCAAGTATAATTGAACCGCAAATCGACAGCGATATCGAAAAAGCAACCCAAATCTATTCGGCCCTGATGCGGACTTGCCCGATGACAAAGCAGGACCTCCGCAATTACGTCAAGGTCTTTCTCGGCATCGACGTGCCGGATAAAGTAATCTGCCCGGAGCACAACTGCCCGATGGATTATCTCTGGCACACCTTCGCCGCCGACTTTCCTGACCTACGGACGACGAGTCACGAGCGACGAGCAACGAAAAACGCCGACTGCATCGTGTGGGCCAATCGTGCCGGCGGAAAGACCGAGCTGGCCGCCGTCGCGACGCTGCTCGATTGCATCTTCAAGCCGAGCTGCCAGGTGAGAATCTTGGGCGGCTCCGGCGAGCAGTCCTCCCGAATGTACGATTACTTAACCGGCTTTCTGCATCGCGGCTTCGATCAATTCCTCGCGGGACCGGCGCTTAAGACCAAGTGCCGATTCGCCAACGGCTCGGCGGTCGAGGTGCTCACCCAATCGCCGATGAGCGTTCGCGGCCAGCACATCCAGAAGCTCCGCTGCGACGAGGTCGAGCTCTTCGACGAGGCCGTATTCGCAGCGGCCAAGTTCACCACGCAGAGCACGGCCAATCTCGTCGCCGCGATGGAGCTTATCAGCACGATGCACCGCCCCTACGGCCTGATGCAGCGGGTCGTCGCCTCCGCCCATCAGCTCGGCACGCCGATCTTCAAGTGGTGCATGTTCGAGGTAAGCGAGAAATGCACGGGCAGAACCTGCTCGCAATGCCCGCTGTGGTCCGACTGCGGCGGCAGGGCAAAGAACGCCAACGGCTATCTCAAAATCGACGACTGCATCACGCAGATGCGACGAGCCAGCAGGGCCGGATTCGAGGCCGAGATGCTCTGCAAGAGACCTTCGCTGGACAACATAGTCTTCGCCGACTTCGATCCTCAGATTCACGTCAAGCCCATCGACTACGATCCGGGCCTGCCTCTCTACCGCACGTTGGACTTCGGCTTTGTAAACCCGTTCGTCTGCCTGTGGATCCAGGTCGATGGCGAAGGCGTCGTCCGCGTGATAGACGAATACATCCGCAGCAGGGCGACCATCGACGTCCACGCCGCCGAGATAAAGACCCGAACGCCCTGCCCCGAAGAGCGCGTGGCTGCGACCTTCTGCGACCCTGCCGGCGCCGGCGTGAACGACGTTACCGGCACAAGCGTCGTCCGCGAACTGCGAACGCTCGGGATAGCGATCCGATTCAAGAGGAGCGGCATCGTCGAGGGCATTGAGCTGATCCGCAGGGCCATCCGGTCCGGCGACGGCCGAAGCTCATTTGTAATATCCCCCAGGTGCCCACGCCTCATCGAGGCTATGCAGTGCTACCACTACTCCGACCAGCCCACCCCCGCCGAGCTGCCCCAAAAAGACGGGACCTACGACCACCCTATAGACGCCCTGAGATACTTCTTCATAAACCACGCCGCCCCCCCAAAAACCACCGCCAGACGCTACTAACGGGCTGCAACAGACCGGTTGCAATCCGTGATGACTCAGTTTTCTTTGACTTGTCCGGGCGGGGGTGGTACACTTCACAAAGTTGGAAATCGGCTCTACGCAGGTTTAGGCGGCAGAAGAAATGAATTATGAATTCGACATAGAGCACATATCTCAGCATGTGGTCAAGTACGGCGTGCAGATTCAGCCGGGCATCGGCCTGGCCGACGAGAAGACAAAACTGCAGGACTACTGCAACTGGCTCATCGAGCAGGCCCCGGAGGCCTTCGAGACGCTGCTTTCCGGCCCGAACCAGCTTCGCGTGCAGAAGAGTTTTGTCCTGACCAACAATCGCCGGGTCGATATGCCCACTTTCATCCTCACCGCCCGCGGCCCGCTCTTTGCCTTCCCCGAGCGAATCTATATCGATCAGCCGCAGGATGTCGATCTCGGCGACAAAGACAAGATACTCCGCAAGGCCCTCGACGAACTGAGGAGCAGGTTCTCGGATCGTGCTGTCCGCCGGGTCGGAGTGATTCACGAGTTGGTCTTCGACACGGAGCAGTTCAACTCGCTCGAAATAATAGCCAGCAACCTCAAGAGCGACATCTGGAGAGAAAGGCTCGCCAACATCAACATCCACCTCGAAACCCCGCAGCAAGACAAGAATATCAACCTCGATATCCGCCCGACGCACGTGATGCGCAGCCGCGGCAACGTCGCAGATATGCCCGACCAGAACACGATGTTCGGAATTATCGTCAACGTCGAGATCAACAACCGCCAGGTCAAAGGCGACCTGTCCAAATCCGAGGTCAACGACATCCTGACCTTCGCCGCCGACTACGTCCCCGACGGGCTGATAAAATTCCTCAACAACGAGTACTGAACCACGTTGTTACTCGAATCCTTGACACTGGCCGCTCTCCCAACGAATTGCAATGGCGCTCAACATTACAACGCGCGGGATTGTCATCTCTGAAGCATTACAGTCTCTGCAAACTCGCTGATCCCTTTGACGGTGACTTCGAAACTAAGAACGCGAAGACGAACGCCGTCAACCGAGTCGCTGATGAAATTCAAATCCAGACG
>DATEBC010000450.1:0-4846 GCA_035288065.1 Sedimentisphaerales bacterium
TCTTGCCCGTGCTCGTCCGCATCGAGCCCGCCGCAGGCGTGCAGGCGGACCAGCCCGTGTTCTGCTACGCCGTTGGCAACCCACTCCTTCACCTGTGCACGCGCAAGAAACCTGAGCAGAAATCCTTTAACGCCCTATAAAATCCTAACCCCAACATCCAAGCTGCGAAACCACCTGATTTCTTAAACAAAATCTAAAATTCAACCCAAATATACTAACCTACCTATATTAACGTTGCCGATAGGTTTATCATTGATGGAACGTTGTTTTTATGAAGATTTCGACTATGCAAGCAATAGCAGAACAGCGTAAGGAAAGCCGAAGTACTCTTGCATGGCCTGTAAGTATTTGGCTCCCGGAAGCCAACAGATTCTTCAACGGGCGAAGCTGCAATGTGAGCAAAACAGGCGTTTTTCTAAGGCTTCCGCTGACCGCCCCCATCAGGTCGGGACACATCGTAGAGCTGAACTTCCCGCGCACGCCCGACTTGGCCAAAGAAAAAGGGCAATTCGCACGCATCAAGAAGGGCAAAGTGGTCAGAATCGACCGCAGGAACATGCTCGAGACCGCTGAGATTGGCGTCGGAATTGCCTTCCAGTAACTGATTTGAGCTATCTTATCTCCGGCTTTGCCGGAGGGGTAGAGGAGAACTCAGCAGCCTCCGTTCGCAAGCGGGGCAATGAAAAAGTAAGGGCTGGTGGATGAGGAAGGCTACCAGCCCTACTCTTTTGCGCAAGAATCCCACCTCCCTAACACTACAACGCCACTTACGCTGCAATAACACGCTCCATCTGCGCGGAAATGCGTTTGTCGCTTTTGGGCTAACAGCAGACAACAAGCCAGCCGCGCTCGCCCTCGGCCCCATCCTGCTGGTAGCCGGCAAAGCGCAAAACGCAGGTCTCGGTTTGCCAGAGTGCCATCACTGCCAGATTTGACTCTTGACATTCAGCAGAACTATTGTAACTGCGGATACAACAATAGATTATGCGTCCCGGCAGAGTTTAAGCGGCGTTGTAGTGCTAAAAAAGCACAAGAAAATGAAGAAATTCCCTCCGTTGTTACTCCCGCCAAAACGTGTACGTGCTCAGCCCTCGGACCTGCGCCGAGGGCCACTGGCCACCCGGCAGGCCCACGTCGCCAGGCTGCCACACGCTTGGTCATCGCCGGCACTTGTGCCACAGGCCCGCCCTCTTCGTCAAAACAGCACGGCGAACCCAAAGCCGAATTACGCCTGGCGGACCGTCAAGGCGGCTACTACTTCTTCTTAGGCTTAGCCTTCGTCTTGGGCTTGGATTTGGGTTTGTCCTTCTTGCTTGACTTGCAACCACATTTATTACACATTTTTCGCCCTTTCACATTTTGCGTTGGAGTGAAAGACACCTGCTCAAGACAAGTGTAAATACGACTTGAATGTTAGGCTTTTGCTTGGAACAAGTCAATCACGATATTCACAAATTGGAGCGCCAAGCTGGATATGTCCGCAGTTTTTGACTTTTTCCGGGCAAGATTCTGCTGTACTATGCGTATTGTATGTGGATGCAGCGCAGGTTGCTGTACATTCTGCTAATGTTGAACGCATATCGGAGCAAGAACTATGGAAGAGGAAAAGATTGACCCGGGGCATCGCGGGATGCGGGATGCTCTTCGTGTGATTGGCCCTGTAGTCGCGGCGGTTGGCCTTATATTTGTCATCATCGGGATTGCAAACTTCTTCTCGGCTTTCGGAGGTGACGGGCCACCCAGGCATTTCTGGTGCGCCTTTATTGGGATACCGATCCTGTTTGTGGGCATAGCCCTAACGAAATTCGGCTACATGGGCAAGGTCGCCCGCTATATGGCCGGTGAGATCGCGCCGGTTGGCAAGGACACGTTCAACTACATGGCCGACGGGACAAAAGACGGCATCAAGACAGTCGCCACAGCTATAGGTCAAGGAATTGGAGCTGGCTTGGGGGGCGCCGCTGCGGCCGTAGGCGGACCGCAAACCAAAGTCCGGTGCCACAAGTGCAACGCCCTGCTCGAAGAGAACGCTAAGTTCTGCAGCAAGTGCGGCACGCCCCTGTCAAAGACCAAGCCATGCCCCCAATGCAGCGAGCTGAACGACCCAGACGCTAAATTCTGCGACAACTGCGGCCACAACTTCGCTTCATAAATACGGATGAAGATCACCTGTTCCAATTTGCTTGAGGCCCCTTCTACGGAGGGCATCAAGTATGCAGGGTCAAAGCTGAAGCTGCTTCCGCAGATTCTTGGGCTTGCCGGGCGTGTCGATGCGAGAACCGTTCAGGGCGGCCTCTCCGGGAATTGCGATATCAAATGGGAGCCGGGCCTGTACAACAACATTGCCGATTTTAATCTCGATGGAAACGTGAATTTCGCAGATTACGCCCACTTCGCCGATACGTGGCTGTGGCAAGCACGGCTGTGATCAACTCACAACCGACGAACAATCCGCAAAAGCAGCAGTACTATCGAATGGCGGCCTCGGACCGCGTTTTCGGCCTCTATCGCCCGTATTACCGTCCGAATAAATAAACTGCACAACGGAAACAGCCGCACACGGGCTTTTTTTGTTGACTTTTGCCCCGCCGGAAGCGATAATACATATATCTAAAAATAGGTTCTTGCAGGGTGATTCCGGGTATCTCTAAGGAGTCTTTAATATGCCGCCACGCAAAAAACAGCAGAGCAATGCCTTGCTCTATACGCTCGTAGCTTTCGTGGGCCTTTTTCTTGCCGCAGCTACCGCCGCAATTATTTACTACGTCAAAACCGAAGACTACAAGACAAAAGAGGAGGCCCTGCGCACAAAAATCAGCGAGATCGCCAATTCTCAGGAGCAGACAAGCCTCGGCGCAATCATCGGCACAAGGCAGACCCCAAAGACCTGGGTCGGAACAACTGTAGATTGCTTCGATGCCGCAATAGCCCTCGTCACGGGACAAGCCCCCCTCGATACTCACATTCAGGGTAAACTCAGCGCCGCCGGCGCAAAGGTCCAGGCCGCTTTCCTCCTTGCGAAGGATTATATAGACCTGACCAACGCCGACCCGAACTCCACGGGACTGACAACAATCATCGCAGACCTCAAAGCGGCGCTCGATAACGCAACAGCCGCTAAAACCGCTCTCGGTAATCAGCTTACTCAGCTCCAGCAAAAGTACGACGATGCAATGGCCGCCACCCTCGAAAAGGAGAAACTCCTCCAGGCCGAGAAGGATATTCTGCAGCAGGAGGTCAACGCAAACACCGAGGATTACAAAAAGCTCAGAGAGCTGCTCGAACAAACCACCGATCAGCAGGTCAAAAACGCTTTGGCCCTGTTGGACCAGGAGCGGGCCAGTCGCGAAAAGATCAACCAGGACCTCCTAAAGACCCAGGCGCAGTTGACCCTCACAGAGGATAAAATGAAGCGGGCACAGGACCAGATCGCTATGATAAAGCCCCCGCCGGACGGCAACGCGCCGGCCATGACCGCAGACGGGAAGGTAATCCTCGCTGACATCCACAACAACATTGTCCACATCGACAAGGGTAGCAACGACCACGTCTATCCGGGCCTGACTTTCGTGGTCTATGATAAGAATATGCCGTTCCCAAAAGACGGCAAGGGAAAAGCTGAGATCGAAGTCTTTGACGTCCGCAATGCCGTTTCCGCCGCAAGAATCCTCAACCCGAACACCAAAAAGCCCATACTCACGGACGACCCAATCGCAAATCTAATCTGGGACAGCGACAAAAAGAATGTATTTGTGATAGCCGGCCAATTCGACCTCGACAACAAAGGCGGCCCAGACGACGATGCCATCGATAGAATTAAGGCCCTCATCGAAAAATGGGGCGGAAGAGTCGATGACGCCATCTCCGTAGATACCGATTTCCTCGTCCTCGGACAGAGGCCCCAGGTCCTTAAAAAGCCGCCTTTCGAACAAACCGAGATTGACCCGCAGGCAATGGAAAAATTCGAGGCCTCCCAACGAAAACGGGATGAATACAACAACACCTGCGCACTCGCCCAAAACCTGTGGATACCAACCTTCAGCTACGACAGGTTCTTATACTTCACAGGATACAAGCAGCAATCGGCAAATGCAGGAGCTTTCTAAGAATCCACACCACGACGAAACACAACACGACTCCTCCCCTCCCGCGAAACCCGATTATTTAGCCCCACGTTTCACGTGGGGTTATCCTTGAGGCGTCCTCTCCCTTTCAATATCTCTTCTCCGTCCCCCGCGAATTTCCCGGATTCTCCCCTTATCCCTTGATCTGTGTTTCCCGCGAGGCGCATTCTTCTCCGGAATTCCCCCATCCATCAGGAATATAGCCTTAACACACGCCGCCTTCGTAGTGCGGTCCCGATGCTTCAAACCCTCCTCAAGAACCGCCCGTGCCATCTTTCTCATCCTCCCGTTCATACTCCTCATCCCGTAAGCCGCCGCCTTCTTGGTCGTCCTCGGATGCTTTCCGAACAATGCCTCCTTCAGAATTGCCAAGCCATCATCCTGCATCCTGGCCAAACGGAAAGCCGCCACCCTCGCGGTCGAAATGTCACTCGATAGCAGCTTCTCCTTGAGTTCTTCAAGAAGCCCAACTGCCGCATCGTGTTTTTCCTGCTCTGAAACACCCATTCCTTCAGATGTCATAAAATCGCTCCTTCAAAGAAGACAAATAAGGCGCCCGTAGGACCTGCCTGTATTCTTGCACGAAACCAGCCCGATTGCAAGCAAAACATTAAACATAATTCTGCTCTCCATCACATCTCTCCCCCCGATCCCCAGGCCCCCTGCTCTCCTGCTCACCCTATCTCCTTTTCCAGGCTCGACTTACCATCCTCACTCATCCC
>DATEBC010000451.1:0-2235 GCA_035288065.1 Sedimentisphaerales bacterium
CGTAAGATAGCTCTTTTCGCCCGGCCACGGGCCGCTGTGGCAGGCAGTACACGTCAGCCTCTCTAAGTGCACAGGCGGCAGCCCACGATGCTCCGGAATTGGCGCCCCCAGCCGGCCCGCGCTCGGCACGCCTGCCGATTCATCCGGAAGATGACAGCCCCGACATGAAGAGCTCGCCGCCAGAGGATTCTTTGATACATCCGCCTCGCCCTCGTACCCGCGAACGATATTATGATCTATCCCGTTGCGATGACAATCGACGCACGTCAAGCCGGCCGTAAGGTGAATATCCTCGTCCGACGACCACTTCTCGGCATCGTTGCCGTTTATGTACATATTGGAATGGCAGAAATAGCACCGATGGTTCGGCGCCTCCCGCTGAACATCCAGAAGAATATTCCCGTCTGCTCGGAACGTATTCGCCGCATACTTGACGCCCGGCGGCACAAGCTTCGGATCCTCCGGCGGCTCGGGCATCATCGGGTCGTATGTATCCGGCATATCCTTCGCCGAGCCTGTCACAGTCGCGAAGCTGCTCGTCGCGGCGGCGGCCCAGCGAAAATTCTCCCGCAAAACCTGCCCGCCGTACTCAGCCTGGTTATGACCCGCATCGCCGTCGTGACACGCCAGGCAATTAGCCTCTAAATTACCCGAAATCATCGACCGCATGACATCATCCGGATCATCGCTCGGAATCTCCCCGATCCCCCCGCCCGGCAGATGCCGCCCGAAAATCTTCAAAAACAGTCTCGAATCCAGCCCCGCCTCCTCGGGCCGAAACGCCCCGGCCCACGGACGATACGAGATCGGTATCTGAATTCCCGTCCGAGCATCCGCAAGTATCCAGGGTTGTCCGACTCGGCCGTGAGCCTCGATGCCGATACCCGCGTCCGCGGCGTTAAAGTGCCATCCCTTTGTTACCGTCGAATAGCTGTGGCAGGCCCCGCACGTCTCCTTCGTAGAGAAAGGCAGCAGCGGGTCGTCCTCCGGCGCAATCTTCTCGCCCTCCTCAGTCATCAGGGGAATAACATGAACCGGATGAGCGCGGCTGCCGTCGCTCTCGTCGCCAAGTTTCTTCTCCTCGCCCTCGGCCCGGACAATACCTGCGAGTGCTAACAAGCACAAAACGTTTCCAAATATCAGTCTCGTTTTCAACGTTCCGCCACCTTACTATAGAACCATCAAAATCAGTTTCAAAAAAGGACACAGCCTCAGGGCAATCGCATTAAAATCACACAATCTTCATTCATCCCACAAAATTGCACGCCCCAGCAGAGCCACGACCTAACAGAGCCACGACCGTAAGGGAGTGGTCAACGCCCTAAACAGGTCCAGCCATGCTTTGCCACGACCGTAAGCCTGCCCCTCACGGGGGAATGGTCCAGCCTGCTTTAACTAATAAACACTGCCAACTTGTGCCTAAGGTATCCGCACCAGGAACACGACCGAGTACGGCGTTTCGCAAGCTTCGCGACTATACTGTCATTTCGACCGAGCGAAGCGAGCGGAGAAATCTATTCAAACAGCCAAATTCCACCCATAGGGGGCCCATTAAGAGGCCATTTCCCTTGCAGGCGTACCGTTCACGGAAACGCGGTACTAAACCACAAAGTCTTCCGCCTTGAACTCCAGCTTCGTACCTGCCGCTATCGCCTCGTTTACCTTCAACACCGTTACAGCAGTCTCATATCCTATCTCGCCGGGGCAGTTCAGCTTGGCCTTGCCGCGAATGGCGTCGAAGAAATTCTCCAAGTGCGGCTGGTGGTACGCCTTGCCCTCCATCGTAACCGGAATCTCGTAGCTCGGCGGCTTCGGCGACTCCCGAACGTCAAGAACCGTATCGCCCGCTGCAGGTTTCTTCTCTTCTTCTGCTTCTTCCTCCACAGGCGCCTTGATGTAACCCAGTTTCACCCATTTATCCCAACTGTCGGCGGCCACCCACGCCTCCCGATAGACGGTGCCGCGCGCCGAAGCCTCGGAGATTTCAAGCGTGCCCTCATCGCCCATAAACAGCTCGTAGTAGCCCCTTGCGCTGTTGGTTGTTATCGTCTGATAGAACGCCCTGGTTGTACCCGCCTTCGTCTCGTACTCGTAAATCGCCATAACGCTGTCGTACCAGTCGTGCCCCTTCCAGTAATCGACCCCCCCGCTGGCAATCACCGACTTCGGATTCGCCCCGAGGAACCAGCTATATATATCGATCTGGTGCGACCCCAAATCCACTATCGGCCCGCC
>DATEBC010000452.1:0-2768 GCA_035288065.1 Sedimentisphaerales bacterium
GGCAAAGAGGCCTACTATGTTTTTGACTGTCTCTCCGATTTGCTCAGCGCCTGGGCGACGGACTTGATGATAGGCAATTTCTTCCTTATCACCTGCCCGTATCTTTTTGAGCTGGATACCATAGCGTATTTCGCCCTGCTGCGTGATAAGCACTCCTACAAGACGATAGCGCGTATTCGCGAGACGACCCAGCTTCTGCTGGACCTTTACAGCTTCGAGGGCAGCTTTCACGTGCACCCGCTGAAAGTGTGGCGGCGCTATTCGCCGACGATGTTTCTTCCGCACATCCGGAAGGGCGATACGTTTGCGCCGATCACCACCAGCGTTGACGCTGCGAGGCTGATTTCGTATTTTTCGAGGAAGGGACCCGAGCCGGCTCAGAGGGCCTTGGATTACTGGGATCGGATCTTTCTCGGCGTCGAAGAGCTGTGCGAGAGAGCGCCCGCTTCATCGGAGGAAAGAAATAGCGCGGTCGAACAACTGTGCAGGATGATGATCGGGCGCGAGGAGCGGATATTGTCGCTTGCACAAGCGCATTTCTCTCTCGAAGACCTGCTTGATATCAGGAAACGGATGATCGGAACAGGCTTCATCGGGGGCAAGGCCGTTGGAATGTTGCTTGCCAACAAGGTTATCTCAGCCGATGAATCACTCGGATTGAGCGACTGCCTGGAGCCCCATGATTCGTTCTATGTCGGCTCGGACGTGTTCTACACGTATCTCGTGGAGAACGGCTGGTGGAATCTTAGGATGGAGCAGAAGTCGCAAGAGGGTTATTTCAAGGTCGCCTCCGAACTGAAGGAGAAACTGCTGACGGGCAAATTCCCCGACCAGATTCGCGAGCAGTTTCGTGAGATGATAGAGTACTTCGGGCAGTCTCCGATCATCGTGCGTTCAAGCAGCTTGCTGGAGGATGCGTTCGGGAATGCCTTTGCCGGGAAATACGAGAGCCTCTTCTGCGTCAACCAGGGCGACCCTGACGAGCGATACTCCCGGTTTGAAGACGCCGTGCGCCGGGTATATGCAAGCACGATGGGTGAGGACGCCCTGGCATATCGCCTGCAACGGGGCCTGGACCAGGAGGACGAGCAGATGGCGCTGCTGGTTCAGCGTGTTTCAGGGTCACACCGCAACGGGTATTTTTTTCCCGACCTTGCCGGCGTGGGGATGTCGCATAACCCATTTGTCTGGAAGCCGGATATGGACCCGAAAGCGGGGATGCTTAGACTGGTCTTTGGTCTTGGCACTCGGGCGGTGAATCGCGTCGAGGACGATTATCCGCGGATAGTCGCCCTTGACGCGCCTCTGACCAGGCCGGTTGCGGGAATGGACGACGTGCGAAAGTACTCGCAGCGCCGCGTTGATCTGCTCGATACGCGAGACAACAGCCTGCGGACGGTTGGTTTTGAGGAACTGCTGGCCGAGGGGCTGGATATAGAGTTGGATTATGTCGCCGTGAACGATCCTCAACTATCGAGGCAGGTAAGAGAGCAGACCGGGCGCGGCGAGCAATACCGGATCCTCACTTTCAAGAAGCTGTTCTTAGAGACAAGCTTTGTTCCTAATATGCAAAAGATACTCAAGGCCCTGGAAATCGCATATAGCTATCCGGTGGATATCGAGTTCACGGCGAACTTCACCGAAGCCGGCTCAACTATTATAAACCTGCTGCAGTGCAGACCTTTACAGACCAAAGGCTCTGGGCCGCATGTCAAGCTTCCAGCGACCATAAAGGCGGAGAAAATCCTGTTCCAGACTGAAGGGTGCTTTATGGGAGGCAGTATATCGCAGAAGATAAGCAGGCTTGTTCACATTGACCCGGAAGGCTACTCAAAGCTGCCGCTCTCCCAGAAATACGACATTGCCAGATTGATCGGGAAATTGAACAGGCTGATACGTGACAAGCACACGGATGCAACGATGCTACTCGGTCCGGGCAGGTGGGGCACTTCGACGCCAAGCCTGGGCGTTCCTGTGGGTTTTCACGAGATCAGCAATGCCGCGGTGCTTGTGGAGATGGCATACGAGAGCGCCGGCCTGATGCCGGAGCTTTCGTTCGGGACGCATTTCTTTCAGGACCTCGTCGAGACCGACATCTTCTACGTGGCCCTATTTCCGAACAGGGACAACGTTATTTTGAACAGGGATCGGCTCCTTGAGATGCCCAATCTGCTGGCAAAGCTCGCGCCTGAAGCGAGTAAATATGACAGTGTTGTCCGCGTATGCGAAACAGGCCTCGACCAGCTTCAAATCGTCGGCGATATGCTTGCCCAAAAGGCGGTGTGTTACTTCGAATAGTGTATTCTGCCTGTATCCGGGGGCGTCATTTGGCCGGCGGCGTCTTTTGAGTTGCCCCGGCAGTGAGGGGCCGCTATAATCCGACTCTATGGAAGACAGGGCAAAGATAAGCAGTGTAATTCGCCAGCATCTTGAGGCCGATCAATTCTTTGCCGGCTTCTCAGTAAAGGGCCAAATGGATGCGGGCGAGTTCCAGGAACAAGAGGACGATATGGTTGTTGGCCAGAAAGCCGGAGAACTTGAGAAATTGGCCGAGGAGATTGGGCAGTGTCGCAAGTGCGGTCTTGGCTCGTCGCGGACCAACGCCGTTCCCGGCGAGGGTAATCCCGATGCGCGGATAATGTTTGTTGGAGAGGCTCCGGGCGGCGATGAGGACGCCGTGGGCAGGCCGTTCGTCGGAAAGGCGGGGCAGTTGCTGGATAAGATTATCGCGGCCTGCGGGCTTGAACGCGGCGATGTCTATATAGGCA
>DATEBC010000453.1:0-8087 GCA_035288065.1 Sedimentisphaerales bacterium
ATCGAAGACAGAAGACAGAATACAGAAGAGAGAATACAGAAGGCGGTGGCAAGATGAGACTTCGTATATTGATTTTGACAGTGATGCTTGTTGTGAGCGGGGCTGCTGTTGCGAAGGTGGATTTGGTTACGCTGCCTACGCGGGATACGGTTCAGCTTACAATTTACAACTCGGCGGATTTGACGCTGGTTCGTGAGAGCAGAGCGCTTACGGTCAAGGAAGGCGAGAACAAATTGCAGCTCTCCTGGGCCAATACGCTTATCGATCCGACGAGTCTGGAGATGCTTCCCAAGGCCGATGCGGACAAGATTGTTATATCCGACTTGACGTATCCGCCGAGGGTGCAGAACTTAGGCCTTTGGAATATCAAAAGTGGCCTTAGCGGCAAAGTGCCTGTTGAGATTACGTACCTGACCAGCGGCCTGTCGTGGCGGGCGTTCTATATGGGCACGCTGAGCGAGGATGAGAAGACGATGCGGCTGCTGGGATATGTCCGCGTGAGCAATAACAGCGGCGAAGATTACGAGAACGCCCAGACCCGGCTGATTGTCGGCCAGGTGCATATAATCGACCAGATAGCCGACCTTGCCCGACGGCAGTATCCTTATGGCAGTCCCGGAGCCGTGCCCGTCCCCGGCGAAGCGGGCGGAGAAAGACTTGGCGAGAGGCAATTTTTGGCTAAGGCATTAAGCGAACAGGTTGTCGATAAGTTTGCCGACCTTGACCTAAAAGAGATCAAGAAGGAAGGGCTGAGCGAGTACTTCCTTTACACAATTGAGGGAACGGAGACTATCCAGACGGGCTGGTCGAAGAGGCTCCAGAGTTTCGACGTCGATGAGGTAAAGGTGGTGAATCTTTACAAATTTGAGGATGAGCGATACGGCAGCAGCGTCGTTCGGTTCCTCAGTTTCAAAAATGACAAGGAGCACAAGCTCGGCGATACCCCCATCCCCGGCGGGCTATTGAAGGTTTATAGAGGCATCGGCAACGAGGGGCACTTATCTTATACCGGACAATCTGAATTCAAGTATATTCCCGTAAATGAGGAGGTTGAATTGAATCTTGGGGCGGCGGCGGATGTCGTTGTCGAGCCTAAGCTGATGGACTTCAGAACGGACAACTACAGGTTCGACCCGCGGCGCGAGATCTCCGGGTGGGACGAGATACAGACGTTCAAAGTCGAGGTCCGCAATACTCGTGATATCCCTGTCAAAGTGGAGATTAAGCGCAACTTCAATACGCCGGACTGGGATTTGAAGAGGGCCGACGAGGTCGGAGAGTACGAGAAGGAGGATATGGATACAGTGAAGTTCACGCTCCAGCTGGAGCCGAGGTCGAAACAGGAATTTGGGTATGTCCTGACTACTTACCACGGCGTGAGGGCGGAGGATTGGGCAAAGGGACAGCAGAGGTCTGGGAAATGAAACGCATAGCAGTATTAATCGCAATTATTTTGACGGCCTGCATTGCCGAGGGCAAGGTTGATTTGGTGACGCTGCCGAGGAGAGAAAACGTCCAGCTTACCATCTACAATTCCACGGTTCAGACCTTGGGGATGATTGGGGGATATGGTGGTTACGCTGGTGGGCGTGGGGGGTACGGCGGGGGATATGGTGGTTACGGTGGTGGGCGTGGAGGCTACATGGAGGAGTACGGGTACGGCGGCTTGGTGAACCTGGATGAGGCGACAACCAAGGCGCTCGAGGAGGCAATGAAGCGCGCCCCGCCGATGGAGATGCCGATTTCGGCGCCTGGGGGCGATGTGACATTGGTAAGGGAGAAGCGGAGCCTGACGCTCAAAAAGGGGTTGAATCGGCTCGAATTGGCCTGGGCGAACACGCTGATTGACCCGACGTCGCTGAGTCTGGAGCCGCTCGCGCAGGCAGATAAAATCGAGATTCAACAGCTTGTCTTTCCGGCTGGGGTGCAGCAGGTTGGGCAGTGGCTTATCGACTCGCAGGTCAGCGAGGAAATTGGATTTGAGATAACGTATTTCACGAGCGGGTTGTCGTGGCGGGCGTTTTATATGGGTACGCTCTCAGCGGACGAAAAGACGATGCAGCTTACAGGATACGTGCGGGTGGCCAACAACAGCGGGGAGGATTACGAGAACGCCCAGACTCGGCTGATTGTCGGCCAGGTCCACCTCCTCGACCAGATTGCCGACCTGGCCAAACGCCAATATCCTTACGGCAGCCCTGTTCCCCAAATCGGCGGGCAAGGCGGCGGGTATGGCGGTGGCGGGTATGGCGGTATGGACCGGGACAAGGCCGAGATGTTGATGGAGGGGCAGGCGTTGGGTTATGGGGGCATGGGCGGGTTCGGCGGAGCGATTGACCAGCTAAAACGAAAGGAAATAACGAAGGAGGGCTTGAGCGAGTACTTCCTCTACACGATTGAGGGGACTGAGACGATACCGGATCAGTGGGGTAAGCGCCTGCTCTCGTTCGAGGCCGACGATATTAAAGTTGACAGCCTGTATAAATACGACGAGGAGCGATGGGGCGAGCAGACCATACGCTTCGTTAAGTTCAGCAACGACGAAGAGCATAATTTAGGCGAGACGCCCATACCCGACGGGGACGTCAAGATATACAGCTTGGCCGACGATGCAGGGCATCTATCATACATCGGCGGGACGAGCGTTAAGTATATTCCGGTGAATGAAGAGGTCGAGCTGGACCTCGGCGCGGGGCGGCTGGTGAAGGTTGAGCCTAAGCTTATGGAATTCAAGACGGACAACTACAGGTTCGACCAGCGCGGCGACGCAGCGGGGTGGGACGAGATATGGACATGGAAGATAGAGATTACCAATACTCGTGATCTGCCGGTCGAGATCGAGATTACGCGCGGCTTTGGGACTGCGAACTGGACGCTGGAGCTGGTGGATCCCGCCTCGGCGGCTGAGGATGCGACTGCTTATGAGAAGCACGATGCGACGCACGCGAGATTCACGTTGAAACGAAGGCCGAGCAGCAAATGGACGTTCGGCTATACGGTAACTACATATCACGGAACGCGGGCGGAGGCAGTGAGAAAGTAGATGGGCAAAGAGGTGGACGGTTTTAGAGACAGATGAATATAATCCGTAAATTTCTTGAAAGGAGATTGAAAAATGAACAGTAGAAAAATTACATTGATGGCAATTGTGTTGCTGTTGGCGGTTGGCGCGGCACAGGCGAGGATCAAGCTGGTTGCGCTGCCTGAGCGCGGGGCGACGGTGATTCGACTGGACAATCCGCAATGGACGCTGATTGAGGAAGAGCGGGTGCTGACGCTGCAGAAGGGCCTCAACAACGTGGACTTCTCGTGGAAGGGCGTTAGCATCGACGCCGATTCGATTCGGCTGCAGCCACTCGACCATTCGGACAAGGAAGTAACGCTTCTGAGCGTGAGCTATCCGCCGAACGAGGCGGCCTTGGTCTGGGATATAAGCTGCGCGGACAACTACGCCGAGACGGTGCGGATAAGCTATCTGCTGCAGAATATCGACAGGCTGATTACCTACAAGGCAATAGCCGACAAGCCGGAGACGTTTGTCGATCTCAAGAGCTACCTGGTCCTGCGGAACTTCTCGGGCGAAGACTTCGACAAGGCGCGGGTGCTGCTGGACTACGGCGAGGCCTTCGAGCAGGGCATCGACCATGAAGAGACCAAGCAGATGCTGTTTCTACAGGCTGGCAAAGTCCCGATTACGAAGGTCTGGACGTTCGACGCGGCGCAACTGCCGTGGGACCCCGAGCAGCTTGAGAATAAGAACGTGGGCATCCCTGTGAGCTACCGGATCGTCAACGACGCCGCCAGCGGGCTGGGCAAGTTTGCCATGTGGGGAGGCAAGGCCAGGCTGTTCCAGGATGACGGCCAGCAGAGCACTATCTTCTTAGGCGAAGACGTCAGCGGGCTGGTGCCTGTCGGCGAGAAGATGGAGCTGTATATCGGCGACAGCAGGGACATTGTCGTTACGCAGCGACAGATGAAGGACGACCAGATTCCGACGCATAAGAACAACAGCGAAAAGGTCGTTCTTTACGACACGGACGAGGTAATAGAAGCGAAGATTGAGAACTTCAAGGAGGGGCAGGCCATGCTCACGATGATCCAGCATATCCCCGACGAGTGGGACATGGAAGAATGCACCCTGGACGGGAAAGAGTTGAAGGTCGGCGCGGATTACAAGAAGAAGGACGCCAACACGCTCGAATTCGAGATCAAGCTGCCCGCCCGCAACGCGGACGGCCCCGCCGTCAAGAAGCTGGTAATGCACTACCATCGCCGGCATCTTCGAGGCGGGTACAGGGAATAAGGCGCTCTTCACCAAGTAGTGTCGTACCGCGTTTCATAAATGGGACAACTATGATAGAAATGGAATTTGGCTGTTTGAATAGATTTCTCCGCTCGCTTCGCTCGGTCGAAATGACAAGACAGGCGCTTCACTCGGTCGAGATGACGGTATCGTCACGAAGCTTGCGAAACGCGGTATTTGAACTGTTTTGAAAACGTCAGAACAGAACAGGATGGAAAAAATGAAACGTATGATAACCATACTAATAGTTGTATTGACGGCCTCCGCAGCGAACGGCAAGGTGGATTTGGTTACACTGCCTACGCGCGATACCGTGCAGCTTACGATTTGTAACTCGGCGGATTTGACCCTGGTGCGCGAGAGCAGGCCGCTGACGGTCAAGGAAGGCGAGAACAAATTGCAGTTCTCCTGGGCCAATACGCTTATCGACCCGACGAGTCTGGAGATGATTCCCAAGGCCGATGCGGACAAGATAGATATATCCGACTTGACGTATCCGCCGAGAGTGCAGAACTTAGGTCTTTGGAATATCAAGAGCGGAATCAGCGGCAAGGTCCCGGTCGAGATAACTTACCTGACCAGCGGCCTATCCTGGCGGGCGTTCTATATGGGCACGCTCACAGAGGATGAAAAGACGATGCGCCTGCAGGGATACGTCCGCGTCGCCAACAACAGCGGCGAGGACTATGAGAACGCCCAGACCCGGCTGATTGTCGGCCAGGTGCATATACTCGACGAGATAGCGGAGCTTGCGCGAAGGCAGTATCCGTACGGCCGGCCGGGCGAGGCGGTGCAGATGCCGGAAGCTCCCGCTGCACAGCCGGAAGTTCGACAGTTAAGGGCAAGGGCGGCGACTGCGCTTAAAGCTGCGGAGATGGAACCCAAGGAAATCAAGAAGGAAGGGCTTAGCGAGTATTTCCTCTATACGATTGAGGGCACTGAGACGATTCCCACGGGCTGGTCAAAGAGGCTGCTCAGTTTCGACGTTGATGAAGTGCCGGTTGTCAATCTTTACAAGTTCGAGCAGGAGCGGTACGGCAGCAGCGTCGTTCGATTCCTCAGCTTCAAGAACGACAAAGAGCACAAGCTCGGCGATACTCCCATCCCCGGCGGCCTCTTGAAGGTCTATAGGGGCGTCGGCAACGAAGGAAATCTGTCATATACCGGACAATCTGAATTCAAATACATTCCTGTAAACGAAGAGGTTGAGCTGAACTTGGGTCCTGTCGCCGACGTTGTTGTCGAGGCGAAGCTGATGGACTTCAAGACGGATAACTACCGGTTCGATCCGCGGCGCAATATCTCCGGCTGGGACGAGATCCGGACATTCAAGGTCGAGGTCCGCAATACTCGTGATATCCCCGTCAAAGTGGAGATCAAGCGCAACTTCGATACACACGCCTGGGATATGAAAACCGCTGCCGAGTTCGAGAAGGAAGATCTGGACACCGTCAAGTTCACGCTCGCCCTTGAGCCAAGATCGAAGGCCGAAATCGAGTATGTCCTCACGACATACCACGGGGTTCGACAAGAGGACTGGACGAGAAGCCGGAAATAGTACTCTGTAGTGCGCCTGTGATAGCCTGTGGTGAGGGTTGCTCACGGCCATCCTCAAGCCCTTCGGGCTTGAGGCTGCCACCCGACGCTTGTCATTGCGAGGCCCATAGGGCCGTGGCAATCTCATAGCCGTAATGCTTGTCAAACGCGGTGCTGGAATCGAGCGCCGGCGGCGGGGTCGCAATGAGAACGCGGCAAGTGCTGCAGAGTCTGGCGCCATTTCCAAAAAGAAAATGTTACTTTTTGTCATTCCCGCCCCGCATCGGCGTGCGGGGTAAACTTCGGCGGGAATCTATGCCTGACCCGCCGAGGCGGGCTGGATTCCGGGTCAAGCCCGGAATGACAAGACCCAAAAGTTATACCAATTTGTTTGAAACGGCACCAGCCCAAGTGGCAGGCAAAGCGTTGCGGAGCTGCGTGCTCATAGTCCGTTCAGTTTTGCTATGGTTCGGGCTATTTGGTCTCTTCGGGCGTCGATGGGGGTCGGGTCCTTGGTGAAAGTGGTCATGTCTTTGGTGATCTCTTCGGGCACTTCGAGCAGGGCGGAGTATTCCTTGCGCTCGGCTGCGGTGAGCTTTGCCTGTTTAGCTTTGAGCAGCCTTTTGAGGATAGCGAGGTACTCGTAGTCTTCGATACCGTCGCGGAGCATTTCCCAGCGGATACTATCGACGGGCCCATCGAGGACCGGCTCGGCGGGCTTGGCATCTGCGGCGGCGGCTACGGGCGGATATATAAATCTTCCGTCGCCGTTGCCCCAGGGCCGTTTCTCGCCTTTTGGTGTGCTGTAGCCGGACGTCCAGCCCATTGGGTCTTCGTAAGGATTCTGCGGCTGGTCGGGATAGGCGGTGGAGCTGGTCCAGTAGTTTGTCTGCCAGACGAGGATTCCTTCGATATTTCGCTGCCAGGTCTGCCAGAGCCAGACGCGCATCTCGGTGGCGGGGTGGTCGATAAACAGCGTGCAATAAGGCGCCTTGGGTCCGGTGCAGACGTACCACCAGAATTTATCCCCCGATGGCCTGCGCTTCTCGGCGGCATCGTGCCGATACAGTTCGGAGACAACGCAGTAAATATTAGGCCCGCCGGCAAGCTGCGGCTCGGGCTGCTCGGTGAGCATTCGAGGGATTCCTGGGCAGTAACGTTTGAGCTTCTCAAAGCCGTTCATGACAAAGGCGTATTGATCGGGGCTTGGCTCATCGAACCAATAGACATAGGCCTCATCCAGCAGATTCATCTCGGCCAGGTGCTTTTCCAGTTGGGTGCAGTAGGATTCGAGCATCAGCGGATATTCCGGGTCGTCCTCTGCGAAGCCAAGCAGTGAGGGTTCGTAAATCGCGTGAAAGGTTCCGCCGCCCAGGCCCGGAATGTCTAAGCGGAACGAATTGAAGTTGTAATGATCGACGGCGCGGGCCATGGTCTTGTCCCAGGCCGAGAAATCGAACTTAACCTTGAGCTTTTCGGGGGGCGCGACAAGGTCGGTCCGCTTTTCAATATCAAAATCGCCGCCTTGGAGCAGCTCTTTGCCTGTGCCCGCATCTTTCAGGGAGACGTCATCAAGCCAGACAAGCCCAATTTGTTCTCCCTGGTCCGTCCAGGTTGTGGCCCTGATGTGGGGCATTACAAAGGCAGCGTCCTTCGGAAAATCCCTGAGGGCGGCCTCGAAGAGCTGCCATTTTCCGTCGCCCTTCATGGTCATATCGTTGTTTCTGCCGGACATCCATTTGCGGTCTTTATCGTAGTGATTGAGCGCAATTCCGAACCGATGGCCGGGCACGGCCGTGCGATACCAGAATCGCACGTCCAGGCCGCCGGGCGGAATTGCTATGAGTTCTTCGTATGAGACGGTTGTATTACCCTTGATATCGTCGTCATAAATTAGCAGGCATCCGTTGCCGGAATGGCTCTCATTATCGACGATGCGCAGGCTTTCCCAATTTGCGTATTTATCGGAAGCCGGCGGCTTGACGTCGGGCCAGGCGACTTTGATTGCGTCCAGCGGCGCCGGGTCGTAAGGCGATATATGATGGTCGCTGAAATTCGCCCAGTATTTTTCGAGCACCTGACGCCTGTGGTCGGCATCGGAGAGCTTCTGGTAGCGGAACACATTATCTTCAGAAAATCCAAAAGCCGTCGTGCAGGTCATTTTATCGGGGAGTGTGAAATCATAGACTTCGAGGCTCAGGGCGACCTGGGCTTTATAGTCGCTGCCGGAGAGCGTGATTGTGCCGGT
>DATEBC010000454.1:0-9407 GCA_035288065.1 Sedimentisphaerales bacterium
CAACGAAAGTAGTTGAGCCGGATAGAAAGAAGGCCATCCGCCTGGTCATAGAAGCAGCCGAGAAGGACGACATTGTGCTAATCGCCGGGAAGGGCCACGAAACATATCAGATTGTCGGCAAGCAGAAATTCCATTTCAGCGACAAGGAAGTGGCTGAAGACTGCCTTATGAAATGGATTAGAGATAGAGAATCAGATACACCTTGTTCATTCTTTTGAAGCCGAAAGAGCTTTACATATCTTCTTGGCAAGCTTGTCTGGAATCTCAGCGTGTCGGGGAACCGCTTCAACGCAGCCGGTGAGCGGATTGCACCAAAGCGAATGCGAGTGTCCCTCGCGCTTGAGAAAACAGCCTTGTTTGCGGAGATGTTTCAAAAGGGCTTGGCGTTTCATTTGATTGTAACAACTTCCCGTAACGCATCCGAAGGGGCGCCGCGAAGGGCGTCTTCTCGCCGATCCTGCAAAATGAGATTGATTGCATCGGACAGACTCTGCACACACTCTTCTTTTGTGCGGCCTTGCCCATTTGCGCCGGGAATCTCGGGACAGTAAGCTATAAACCAGTCGCCGTTCTTTTCAATAATCGCAGTAAATTCATTATGCATCAGAATACCTCCAATAGCATACTCATTTTCTACAAGTAGTGTGCCCTAATTCGACACAAAGACACATTCCATGTTAGCATAATCCGATTGCAGCGGCAAGCGTTCACTCTATTACTCAAACTGACCGATTCGCTTTGTCATACCTGCGAAGGCAGGTATCCAGTTGGCCCCGCCATCCCGGGGGGAAGTGTGGCGGGTGAATGGATTCCTGCTCCGCCACGGGCGGATGTTCCATTTCGCGGGAATGACACACTGTGGCATATTGCTGTCGCATAAGGATTTATGCTGCCGTCCCGAGGGGACCGGTCAGTTTGAGTCTATTGTCTATTTCATCGTATGCACGCAGGCTTGATTTTCGGGCCGTGCATGTGCATACTTGGCTTTTTAGAAGACAATGTTTTTGGCCTGTCTGTTCTTACGGTCACAGTACAGAGCGTCTCGAAAGACAAAGATGAAGGATTTTTCAATTACATCAGTGGCTCAGATAATAAAGGCCGAGACTCCAAAGCAAACGGGGGTAATCCTCGATGTGAGCATCGACTCGCGGACGGTTAAGCCGGGCGACTGCTTCTTTGCAATCAAGGGCGAGAAATTCGACGGGCATGATTACGTCGCCGATGCCTTTGCTAAAGGAGCCGTCTGCGCGGTGATTAGCAGAGCCGTCGGCGGCGAGGCCCTTGCCGACAAGCGGCTGCTCAGGGTGGCCGATACTGCAAAAGCGCTGGGGGCTTTTGCCGCCGAGTATCGCCGGCAGGCGGGTTTCAAGGTGGTCGGAATTACCGGCTCGGTGGGCAAGACGACCACGAGGCAGATAACCGCCCATGCCCTAAGTCGGCGCTTCGGCGTCCATCAATCGCCAAATAGCTTCAACAATAATATCGGCGTGCCCCTGACGCTGCTCGGCGCAGAGCCTCGGGACGAAATCGTCGTTGCCGAGCTCGGCAGCAATCATCCGGGCGAAATATCAGTTCTGACCCGCATCGCTCAGCCGGATATTGCGGTCGTAACCAACGTTCACCCCGCCCACCTCGAAGGATTCGGCAATATAGAGGCAATTGTTCGAGAGAAAACCTCAATATCCGAGGGACTTGGCCCGGACGGGGTGTTGATTATTAACGGTGATTTCGAGCAGTTGGTTGATGCTTGCCGGCCCAAAGGATTTGAGCTTCTTACGTTCGGCAAATCAGACGGCCTCGACTACCGTGCCAAAGACATTGCCTCGGACGGCTTGACCAGTCGATTCACTATAGACGGCACAGAAATTCACCTGCCCCTGCCCGGGGCCGGCAACGTTGAGAACGCCCTTGCCGCCTGGGCCGTTTGCAGCCGGCTCGGCCTGAAGATCGAGGAATTCGCCGAGGCTGTGCGCACTTTGCCCCCGGTCTCGATGCGAGCGGAAGTGCTCCAGATCGGCACGCTTACGGTATTGAACGATTGCTATAACGCCAACCCGGCTTCGATGGAGAACGCACTGGGCATCCTACAGGCCCTGTGCAGCCGGAGCAATCGCAGGTCCGTTTTTATCTGCGGCGACATGGCCGAGCTTGGAGCCGAGACCCAGCGCCTGCACCGCCGATTCGGCGAATCAATATCACGGGCGAACGTGGAGCTGTTGATTGCCGTCGGCGACTTCGCCGAGATTACCGCCGGGGCCGCCCGGAAAAGTGCAAAACGCGATCTGCACGTCAAATGCTTCAAAGACGCCTGTTCTGCGGGCAATAATCTGCATGAATTCATAAAAGATTACGATATAGTATTGGTTAAAGGCTCGCGTTGTGCCCGGCTGGAGACGGCTGTTGAGAAGCTCAAGGAGCTTTTTGCGTGAAAGATGTCTCGCCGCTGGAAGCGAATTAGTGCTCTGTCAAATTCGAATTTGTTGGTGAGAACCCCACGTAAAACGTGGGGTTGCAAGCCCCCAACTTCACGTTGGGGGTTAAGACCCCCAGGATAAACCTGGGGGCTTGCGGGTGCGGCCCGTCTTGCGGAAAACGCGATACGAAATACGAGATACGAGATGATATACTACCTGCTATGGTACATAAAGGCCGGGAGCCGCCTGGGTCTCTACGCCTACCAGAACGTCCTTTTCCGCTCGATATCGGCGACGCTTACCAGCTTTCTAATCGCCATCGTCATAGGTCCGAGAGTAATCCGCTGGCTGATGCGAAAAAAGATCGGCGACCGCCCCGAGTTCCACCACGCGACCCTGAACGAGCTGACCAAAGAAAAGGCCAATACCCCCACGATGGGCGGCCTGATAATCCTCGCCTCGGTTATCACGACGACCGTGCTTTGGGCAAAGTTCTACGACCCCGATGAGAAGCTGCATAATCCCTTTATTCACAAGGCGATCTTCCTGCTGATATGGTTCGGGGCCCTTGGGTGCATCGACGACTGGCTCAAGCTCACCGCCGGCGCGCGCCATCGCAGCAGAAACGGGCTGAGGGCCTGGGAGAAGCTGATCTTCCAGATCGGCGGCGCCGTGCTGATTGCTTCCTTCCTGTACGCCGATTTCGTCAACATAGAGGACGCCAGGCTGCTCTGGCTGCCGTTCTACAAACACGGACTGCCCTTGGCGAACTGGGTGTTCATTCTGATAGCGATTTTTTATCTATCGGCCACAAGCAACGCGGTCAACCTCGCCGACGGGATGGACGGGCTCGCGGCCGGCTGCGTGGCGATTGTCTCCTCAGTTCTGGCCCTTTTGTGCTACGTCGCATCCGAAACGATGGGACGGACAATCCAGGTGACCTGGTCGAGCTATCTGCTCCTGCCTCACATCCCGCAGGCAGGGGAGCTGAGCATTTTCTTTGCGGCCATATTAGGCGCCGTGCTCGGCTTTCTTTGGTTCAACTGCCACCCGGCACAGACCTTTATGGGCGACGTCGGCTCCCTTCCTCTCGGTGCGGCCATGGGATACGGCGCATTGGTGACGAGAAATGAAATTCTGCTGTTGATCATCGGAGGAGTGTTCGTTATCGAGATGTGCAGCGTGATCCTCCAAGTCGGATATTTCAAATATACCAAAGGCCGAAGGCTGTTCCGGTGCGCCCCGATCCACCACCATTTTCATCTGATAGGTTGGAGTGAGCCGCAGGTGGTGGTTCGTTTCTGGCTGCTGGCCGCCGCATTTGCCGCACTGGCCCTTGTTACGCTGAAACTCCGCTGATTCAGGCCCGGCCCTCTGGGTCATTCTTCATCGCTATGGATATGCACATTTACCCGGCAATTCTGCGAATCGTCGGGATCGAGATTGTCCAGCTTCCGCTGCGCCAGGAAAATCTTGACGCCCGTGGCCGCACAACCCAGGCCCGCAATAAAAAACACCGCAGCGGCGAGAAAGGCGAATATCGCAGGCAGCGCCAAAATGATGGCGCCGAAGCCCATCAGAAGCAGGCCCGTAATGAATGTGCCCGCCGCAAAGGCCCTCGATGCCTGAGAAAGCCCGTTTGTGTAGAAGCGAAAGCTCATAAGTAAAGTGCCTGAATTTAAGAGTGACTAAAGGTGAAAGTGACTGAAGTTGAGAGTGCCTAAAGTGACTAGTACTCTGTAACAATTGAATCTATAAGTTGTCATTCCGCACTTGATGCGGAATCCACTTCTTTAGAATCTGGATTCCCGCTTTCGCGGGAATGACAGGCCACAAATTCAAATGTTATGGGGTACTAGAGTTATGGGTTGTTTCTTTAACTTTAGCTCACTTTAGCTCACTTTAGTCACTCCTCAGACAAACCGTCTAATACATTCCGCCGCCGGGAGGTCCTGCCGGATGCGTCTCTTTCTTTTCCGGGATATCGCTGACAATCGCGTCGGTTGTGAGCAGCAGCGAGGCAATCGATGCGCCGTTCTGCAGGGCAACTCTCTCGACTTTCGTCGGCACGATCACGCCGAACTCGACCATATCGCCGTATTTCTTCTGCAGCGCGTCATAGCCGAAGTTCTTCTGTTTGCTCTCCATAACTTTCTGTGCGACAATCGAGCCGTCAAGCCCTGCGTTCTCTGCGATTTGCTTAATCGGAGCAACTACTGCGCGTCGAACGATATCAACGCCTATCTTTTCGTCCCCAGTGGTCTTGACTTTGTCGAGCGCCGGCAGTGCCTTGAGCATCGCGACGCCGCCGCCGGGCAGGATGCCTTCTTCTACAGCCGCTCGGCAGGCGTGAAGTGCGTCTTCCACACGGGCCTTCTTTTCCTTCATCTCGGCCTCGGTTGCAGCGCCGACGTTGATCTGCGCCACGCCGCCGGAAAGCTTCGCCAATCTTTCCTGCAGCTTCTCGATATCATAATCGCTGGTGGAAATTTCGATCTCGTTCTTAATCTGCTCGATTCTGCCCTTTATTGCCTCGGTGCTCCCGCCTCCTTCGATGATTGTGGTGGAGTCCTTGTCGATGGTGATTCTCTTTGCCCGGCCGAGCTGCCGCAGCTCGATATTCTCCAACTGAAGGCCCAGGTCCTCGAAGATCGCCTCGCCGCCGGTCAAAGTGGCAATATCGCTGAGCAGGGCCTTGCGCCTGTCGCCGAAGCCCGGCGCCTTGACGGCAGCTACCTGCAGCACGCCCCGAAGCTTGTTGACGACCAGCGTGGCCAACGCCTCGCCCTCGATATCCTCGGCGATAAGCAGCAGAGGCTTGCCCTGCTTGGCTACCTTCTCAAGCAGCGGGACAAGCGACTTGATCGTGCTGATCTTCTTCTCGTGCACCAGAATATAGGGTTTCTCCAGCACGACCGTCATATTCTCGAGGTTATTGACAAAGTGCGGACTGAGATACCCCTTGTCGAACTGCATCCCTTCGACCAGCTCGACCACTGTCTCGAGTTGCTGGCCCTCATCGACCGTGATGACGCCGTCCTTGCCGACCTTGTCCATGGCCTCAGCCAGCTTCTTGCCGATCTCGACGTCCTGATTTGCCGAGCACGTAGCGACCTGCTCGATTTGCTTTGTCGATTTAATCGGCGTAGCCATCTTGAACAGCTCATTGACAATTGCATCGACGGCCTTTTCTATGCCGCGCTTGACTTGCATCGGATTGGCGCCGGCTGTGATATTCTTGAGTCCCTCATCGAAAATGCTCTCGGCCAGGATTGTCGCGGTAGTTGTCCCGTCGCCGGCAACCGACGATGTCTTGGATGCGACCTCTTTGACCATCTGAGCGCCAATGTTCTCGTAGGAGTCTTCCAGCTCGATTTCCTTGGCCACCGTAACGCCGTCTTTGGTTACGACCGGTGAGCCGAACGATTTTTCCAGCACGACGTTTCTGCCGCACGGGCCGAGCGTGATCTTCACGGCTCTGGCAAGCTGCTTGACTCCTGCGCGAATAGCCGCGCGAGCATCCGTGCCAAATGCTATCTTTTTTGCTGCCATATCTTCACTTCTCCTTGTTATCTGTTTCTAATTATCTGAGGTTCAGTTCAATAGTCTCGTAGCTGCAGGCCTTGTACGAACCACGATCTTTCACTACTCCTCGATTACGGCCATGATATCCGACTCGCTCATAATCAGGTGCTCTTTGCCGTCTATTTTCACCTCTGTGCCAGCGTAGCTGGTGAAGAGCACCGTATCGCCCTTTTTCACCTGCAGTTTTCTAACCGTGCCGTCATCGAGCATCTTGCCTTCGCCGACGCTGATAATCTTACCTCTTTGCGGCTTCTCTTTAGCGCTGTCCGGCAGTACAATGCCGCCCGCGGTCTTGGTTTCGGCCTCGAGACGCTGAACTAAAACCTTATCAGCCAATGGTCGAATCTTCATTGTGTCCTTACTCCTTTCAAAAAAACCATTACTCTTCATTGTCTTCTCAACTACTCCTTATGTGCTGTGCCGCCCCAAGTGGGCCATGCACCTCATCATGCAAAAATGTGGCTGCCGTACCTTCTGATGAACAACCTGTTCAACTGCTCGCGCAGAAGGCCCATATCGACCGGCTTGTCGATCACACTGAAGACGTTGAGCCTCAGCGCATTGCCGAGCAGAGCTTCCTGCTCCCCGTCGCCCTGCGGCGGACTGCTCAACAAAATGCAGGGCATCAGCGGAAAATCCATCCGAATGATCCTTACCGTCGTCAGGGCGCTCCATACGCCGGAATCGACATCAAGGATAGTGGTATGGATGCGTTTGTTCTTGATAATACTGACAAAATCGCCTGCATTCTCGGCCACAAGCAGATTTACGCCTCTCGGCCTGAATATCTCACGAACCGCCGCCGGCCACGCCCAATTTGCCTGGCTGGCCAGAACATTCACTTCCGAGCCGCTCGCCGGATTCGCCGTTAATTCGCCATTCTGCCGAACACCGCTGTCGGTGCTGCCGGCGCCAAAACCGAATTGTGACTCATTCCAGACCATAACCAAATAATATGAGCAAATGTCGTGCCAAAGGCTTTTTTAGAACGTTGTATTGATGTAAGCGCTTATCTTAAAAGCACTTAGAGTGTGATTCTCCGCCGCAGGGCGTCTGCCAAAACTCCAACCGATGCCTTATTGGCCTGCCAACCTGACAGATTCGCCAGTCTTACCGAGAAAACGCCTGCAAGTGTCCTAACCCGCATTTCTTACTAACCGCAGAGTACGCCGAGAGCGCTGAGAAAAGAGAAATGGCTATGCCATGGCTTAGCCACCGATGAGAAAAGACATCTCAATCCAGGTTCTCAGCTTGATATGAAGGTTTTTGGCGGATTTGTCATAGTTCTGCAAAATATTTCTTGACTTCCCAGTCGAGTTAGTTGAGTTTGTACTTTTGTTATGTAGTGATTTCTGGTACAATAGCACATATAGTTGATAGCGAGCCGATGCTATGGAACCAGTCGCACAGGGAGGTCTAAACAATAGGAGAATATACAGGGTGATGAACAGGTTAGAGGGTTTTTGCTGCGGGGCTTATCTTCGCCGTCGTTCCGGGCCGACGACTCTTTGTCTGCGCACCGGTTTGGCGGAGTTCTTTGAATCATACCATATTATCAGCAATTCTCTTCAAGAAAGGACGAAACAATGAAGGTCGGAATAATACTTAGAATCCTGGTCCTGCTGGCCCTGACCCCGGCATTGTGTTCCGCAACAATAATTGATTTCTATACTGACGGGACTATCGGAGACGGAGATGTGTACGCCGCCGTTAATGTGTGGGCCACTTCGGTAGTAGAGATGTCCGGCGGGACTGCCTACGCAGTAAATCTCAATAATTCGAGTGTTTTTACCATGTACGATGGGGATATTCGATTCGTGGATCTTGGGGATGATACTACAATAAATGTCTACGGCGGAGAAGTAGGGTACGGAGGGCTCAATGTTTCGGGTTCTGCCTCTGCAAATCTGTACGGGGGGACATACAGCTATCACATTGTTGCTGCGGAATCCGGTGCTGTCCATATATACGGATATGATTTTGAGCTTGCGGGATCATACTTATCAGGGTTTTGGGCGGACGGGACTCGCTTCGATGACATATACTTGCGAGGCCCCGGGACTTATGAACGAGTAACATTCCACATAATACCGGAACCGGCGACCTTGTGGTTGTTGGCGCTGGGGGGGCTTCTCTTCAGGAATAGAAGAAAGTAGCAGCGAAAGAACGGCCTTTTTAAGGGAGTAAAAAATGAGATTCGAACGGAATTTGAGGTGTGCGGGTTTTCTGTTGGCGATTCTTGGAGCGTGCTCGGTTAGTTATGGGGCCAAGCCTTCGACCGGACACCTTCTGCTGCAATCTGAATATTGGGATGCTAAGGTAGATGCGGCGGGTTATGGAGACGAGTTCAATTGGAGTTCCTCACCGTACCATCCTCACGACAGGCACGAACTGCTTAGCGGGGAATGGGCTGCTGCAGTTTATTATGACGGGATTGCTACCGGCAACGGTTCGATGTGGCTAACCGACAAATTTGTTGAACCGCCATGGGATACCTACAACGATTTTGAGTTTGATACGGCGCCAAGCGTCTGGAACGACCCTGACAATCCTGTGAACGGAGGGAATCCATATCTTTATGATACAGGCCAATCGGTGATTGCCAATGACAAGGTGGAGATAACAATCGATTACGAAATGGTTGATCTTGGTGAGGGGCAGTTCTCGCCGCTGGCGTACCGAGAGCCGGGGCAGCCGGTCAGGATAAGGAGAAGCGAGCAATACGTCTTATTGCAGACCTATACGATCAAGAATATCAAGCCGACGGGGAATATCACCGGGCTCGAATTCTATCAAATGCTCCATTCGCACGGCGCAAACGATTACGGGCCGGTGGTCCATTGCAGTTACGAGGCGCTGGACTTTCCCGATGCGCTCGAGAACTATACGCCTTGGAACGACGTCCACAAGGTAGGGAATTTCAAATACGATATCACGCAATGGAACAATCCTGACGACCCGCAATCAAATCCTATTCCGACCACAGACGATTTGCATGCCGATTGGGTCGGGTTTACCTGCACGGTCGAGCCGAATGTGATCGACTGCAATTTGTATCCCGGACATTATCCTTCCGGCAAACCCGGTGATGGGACGCACGTTCATATTGAAGAGAGGAGCCTCAACGGCCTAACATACGAATACGGCGAAACAGCCGGCGCCATGGGCTGGTATCTGCCGGACCTTGGGCCGGGTGAATCAAATTCGATTACCGTCGTGTTTATGTTCGGGACGACGGATTGGCCTATACCGACGATATTGACCAAGACAAACGCGGACCCGAACAACGAATGCGTAGAGCCGTGGAACATGCTTGATGAGAATTACCTTACCTTCGATATTTGCTATGACGCGAACGGATACGCCCTTGACGATGCGCTGCTTGTCGATTATCTGCCTGCGGAGGTC
>DATEBC010000455.1:0-9910 GCA_035288065.1 Sedimentisphaerales bacterium
CAAATCCTCCTGCCAACGATCCTGCCAGCCGATCATAATCAAGCCTCCATGCTTTTGTAATAGTAACGTAGCATCCAGCAGCTATTTGATATATAATATATCGGAAGGCAAGGGCTTTTTCAACAGCCCCCCTGCCCCTTGTTTATCAGAAGGATAAAATCGCAGAGCCTCTCGGCCTCGTGCATTACATGCGTCGAGAGAATAACCGTCCTGCCCTCATCCCGCATCTCGATGATAACGCTTTTCAGCAAATCGGTGTTCAAGGGGTCCAGCCCGGAGAACGGCTCATCGAGTATCAAGAGCTCCGGCTCGTTGATCGCCGTTACGGCAAACTGCAGCTTCTGGTGCATCCCCCGCGACAGCTCCTCGACCTTTTTCCCCGCCGTCTCAGCCAGCTTGACGCGCGAAAGCCACCTCGGCACTCGCTCGGCCAGCTCGGCGTTTGACACGCCCTTGATTGCGCCGAAGTAAGCCAATACATTGGCCACCGTCATCTTCCGGTACAATCCCCGCTCCTCCGGCATATACCCGACCCTCGCCCTCGCCTTCTGGATCGACCGGCTGCCCAATACTCGGATTTCGCCGACGTCCGGGCGAATTATATCCATAATCATCCTAAGCGTAGTGGTCTTGCCCGCCCCGTTCGGCCCCAGAAATCCGTAAATGCTCCCCGCCGGAACCCGCACGCTAAGATTCCCCACAGCGCGGACTGTCCCGAAAGACTTGCTGACGCCATTAACAAAGACTGCATCCATAAGCCAATGAGAGTGTTGGGGCTCGAACCCAAGACCTACGGCTTAAAAGGCCGTTGCTCTACCAACTGAGCTACACTCCCGAATTATTCTAAGTCCCAGCAGTATAATGGCTTCCCAAACACGCTGTCAATCACTTTTGTCGGAAATAGTGGGCGAGCGACAGCCGTGCAACAAATGCCCGTTAAATACTCTACCTCACAGTATTGAAATGGACAGCCCGCCCCGCCCGGAACCGCTCACCAATTAGCCACTCACCACTCACCAATTAACCACGCCCCCATTTCAGTCAAACCAATTCCCCCAGCCCTTTGTGCTGCCCTCGTGCGTCCTCCGTCGTCTGTCGTCCTTCGTTCTTCTCCTCTTCTGCCCTTATACCCCCTTGTGCTCATCTGTCCTCCGTCTTCTGTCTCCTGTCTTCTGTTTCCTGTATTCTATCCCCTTGTGCCCTTCTGCTCTTGTGTCCTATATCCATAAAATCTGTGTTAATCCCTATGGGACCGTGGGTCCGTGTCCTGGCCGAAAGCCCGCCGCAGGCGGGCGTTAAGTATCTGTGGTTCCCTTCGTGTCTTGGTGGCCAACCTGGGGCGGGGCGAAACCGGATCAAACCCAATTTTACGCTCCGTTTACACAATCCGCGATACGCAATACGCCGCCAGGGCCCCTTGCGGGGCTTCACGCCTGCCCCATAGAGAAGATACGAAACTCATCCCCGCACTTTTTCCGCTAACATCGAGCACATCATCGGATTACAATAAAAGCTTCAGCCAAAAGTCATGTTTCCTTTAGATCGCCAATTGAAAGGGTCTGTAAAATGGATAAGAAGAACTTAACCAGGCGCCGGCTCCTGGCAACCGCATCGGTCGGCGCGATTGCCGCCGTATCACGGAGCGTCCCGGCCTACGGCAACATCACAAAAAAGGCCGGAAAACTCGCTATCCTCGGCGGCGAACCGGTCAGAAAGAACAAACCCTGGCCCGACTGGCCGTACTGGGACGACGATGTCCTCGAATCTCTTATGAAGACCGCCAAGAGCAGAATCTGGTGCAGAATCCAGTCCAGCTCGGGCACCGTCCCAATGTTCGAGAAGAAATTCGCCGAACTCACGGGGGCCAAGTTCTGCATCGCCACAGGCTCCGGCACACAGTCGCTGCATACATGCGTCGAGGCGCTTGGAATCGGACCAGGAGACGAGGTGATCACCTCGCCCTATACCGACCCGGGCACAATCGCTTCAATCCTCTCTGCCAGGGCGCTGCCGGTGCTGGCCGACCTCGACCGCGAATCCTATCAGCTCGACCCCGCAGACGTCGAAAGAAGAATCACCGAGAACACTAAGGCGATTATGCCCGTCCACATGATGGGCCAGCCCTGCAATATGGAGGCGTTTATGCGGATCGCCAAGAAGCACAATCTCAAGGTCATCGAAGACGCCTGCCAGGCCCACCTGGCCGAATACCAGGGTAAGAAGGTGGGGACTATCGGCGACGTTGGCTGTTTTAGCTTCCAGTCGAGCAAGACCATCGCCTGCGGTGAAGGCGGAGCGATAATCGGAGATGATGAAGAGCTTATGGACAAATGCTACACCGTCCACAACCACGGCACATCCCGCCGGGGAAGCACCGAAGTCGCCGGGCCGAAATACCGTATGAACGAATTTGAAGCAGCCGTTCTGCTCGGCCAGCTCGCCGGCGTCCACGAGCGCTTCGCACGCCGTAACGAAAACGCAGCCTACCTCACCGCACGCCTCAAAGATGTCCCCGGAATCGTCCCGCAGAAACTATACGAGGGCACGGCAAGCGGCTCTTTCTATCTCTATCCGATGAGCTACCTAAAGGAGCACTTCAACGATGTCGATCGCAGCACCTTCCTCAAGGCCGTTGACGCAGAAGGGGTCAGCCTCAGCCCCTACATAAGCCAGGGACTGCACAGGGAACCCTGGATAGAGAACATTTTGAGTCAGAAGGTATATAAGAAGATGTTCTCCCAAGAGCGGCTGCAGAAATACCGCGACGAGAAGGCCTGCCCCAACTGCGACAAGGTCTGCGAAGAGATGGCAATGATCTGGGCCTCCGGCCCCCTCCTCGCCGAAAAAGAAGACATGGCCGACATCGCCGACGCTATCGAAAAGGTCTATGAGAACAGAGACAAACTAACCTCGATATGACCGCCGAGGGACATTTACCGTCTTTGTGACCGTTCACGCAGAAAAATATGGCGTTTCTTCGTCATTGCGAGGCCTTTAGGCCGAAGCAATCTCAGCCTTTCGCCTCACATTTTGTGATGTAACTACAGTTTTGACAACAGGATAGGAGTATCTGTCATCTTTGGGAGAGATTGTCATACCTGCGAAAGCAGGTATCCAGTATTGCAGAATTGGATTCCCGCCTGCGCGGGAATGACACGGTGTGCTATGTTGTTGTCGCATAAGGATTTATTGTAGCGTTTTGTTCTTTTCTTCAGAACCAGTGAATTTGACTTGCTAAATTGGCCGGGGTTCGGGTATAATAATTGTGGTTTTGCGGTAATAGTGTTTGCGACAGCCTGGAGGAGGCTGCGTTCCCCCTCTCGGCTATTTGGTTCTTTGAAGAAAGAAACCTTTTTTCAGGAGGCAATTATGAATAATACACAAGCCAACAACCATATCGGCGCTTTTGCTGCTCGCTTCTGGCTCCTGCCTACTCGCTTCTTGCTCCTGACTGCTTGCTTCTTGCTGCTGCCTGTCTCGGCCTTTGCCAATTCCGCGCCGGTGGTAAGCAATGTGACGGTCAGTCAACGGACGGATGGCTCGAAAAAGGTCGATATTCGCTATAACCTCGCCGATTCCGACGGCGATACGTGCACTATCTCGGTGCAGGTCAGCAGCGACGATGGCGTTACCTGGACCGTACCGGCTGTCTCTTTCAGCGGCGCGATAGGGGCCGGGATTGCTCCGGGGACGGGAAAGGTGATTGTCTGGGACTGCGCGGCGGACCTGCCGGGGGCTTATGGCACGAATTATAAGGTCAAGATCACCGCCGACGATGGTTATGAGCCGCCGGTTGGGCCGGATATGGTCCAGATTCCAGCGGGGACTTTCCAGATGGGGGATAATCTCGGCGACGGTTGGTCGGGTGAACTGCCCGTCCATACGGTAACGGTGGATTCGTTCTTTATGGGCAAGTACGAGGTCACCAACGGGCAGTATTGTCAATACCTAAACTCTGCCTTAGGCCAGGGTCTGATTACAGTTACAAGCGGGGTGGTGTATAAGGCCGGTTCGGGGACGAGCTATCCGTATTGCGATACGCACAGCGCGGATACTGATAGTCAGATCGACTATTCAGGCGGTGTTTTCAGCGTGCGGAGCAAAGGTGGGCGGGATATGTCCAATGACCCGATGGTCGAAGTGAGCTGGTATGGAGCGGCGGCTTACTGCAACTGGCGCAGCCAGCAGGGGGGCAAAGAGCAGTGCTACAATCTCTCGACGTGGGCATGCGATTTTGGCAAGCACGGCTATCGCCTTGCAACCGAGGCGGAGTGGGAATACGCCGCCAGAGGGGGACTGGCAGGCAGACGTTTCCCCTGGGGCGATACGATAACTCACAGTCAGGCGAATTACTATAGTAGCAACTCATATTCTTACGATATAAGCCCGACCGAGGGTTTTCATCCGGCCTGGGACGACATATATCCTTATACTTCCCCTGTTGGTAGTTTTCCAGTCACCGGATACGGTCTTTATGATATGGCCGGTAATGTTTGGGAGTGGTGCAACGACTGGTATTCGGGTTCGTATTACAGTTCCAGTCCGACGAATAATCCGACAGGTCCGATAACTGGCACGTATCGCGTTATTCGCGGCGGCTACTGGGGCCTCAATGCCAGCGGCTGCCGCGTTGCGAGCCGGTACGGCTACACGCCGGTCACTCGCGTCAACGACATCGGTTTCCGGTGCGTTCTGGACTTTTAACAGTTTGCACTTTGTTCTTTTACACTTTGCAAAGGGGTACAGGGGCGAAGCCCCTGTTCGATAGAAAAATGAAAATTGTGGATAAGTAGAGTTGATGGCAAGGGTTCTACCATGAAGGACTTGAAGAACATGAAGAGCATGAAGATAGATTGTTTATTGATAAAAATACTGTCAATTGGACCTTCAATACCTTCATGCTCTTCATGGTGCAATATCTTATTCTCTACCATGAAGGACTTGAAGAAAATGAAGAAAGGTTGAGATGATGAACGAAAACCCGAATTTCAGCGAGCTTTCCAACAAAGTGATCGGTTGTGCTATTGAAGTGCACAGGGCTTTGGGCCCCGGGCTGCTGGAGTCCGCCTACCAGCAGTGCTTGGCTCACGAGTTGCGATTGAACAATATCGATTTCCACGTGGAAAAACCTGTGCCTGTAAACTATAAGGGTTGCCGCCTCGATTGCGGATATAGGATCGACATTCTGGTCGAAGATCAAATCATTCTCGAGCTCAAAAGTGTGGAGAAGCTCAAGCCAATCCACGAGGCGCAGATACTGTGCTTATATGAAACTGGCCAATATAAAACAGGGTTTTCTCATAAACTTTAATGTAACGTTGCTAAAAGAGGGACTAAAAAGTTTCGTTCTATGAACTTCAATGCCTTCATGCTCTTCGTGGTAAGGACGTCTATTTCGACCATGAAGGACTTGAAGAAAATGAAGAGAGATTAGTGATGGGCGAACAGGCAGTGAATCACACCTTCAATACCTTCATGCTCTTCATGGTGCAATATCTTATTTTCTACCATGAAGGACTTGAAGAACAAGAAGAGATTAAAAAATGGCAGGCTATAATTTGGGAGATTGTGCGATGAAGCGTATTAAAAGGACAATTGTTTGTTTGGCGATTCTAACAGGAATTTGCGGAAGTGCGTTAGGAGCTACCAGTTCCGGGTTGTCGAATATTTTTACGATTGATAACCGGGATACTGAAGAAGGGCCATTCGTCACGGTTGTCTCCAGTCAATATTGCAGCCAGTCGCAAGAGGCGTATTTTCTTGCAGGCGTTTCGCTGGAGCTGGAATTTACCGCTGAGATTGACTGGGCCGATAAGACGCCGAGCCAGGTCAAGTGGTATCGAGGCAGCGTCGTTATTGCGACGGATACCATCGGCGGCGATTCCGTGAGCCGTACGTTCAATGTGGGCACAGAGTTCGGCGCGGGTGAAAAGCTCTATGTCCAGGCAGTAGCCGGCGACGGCGCGGAATCTGCGAAGGTAAGGGCCAATTTTGAAGTAGTCTCTCCACCGCCTGGGCTCCCGGCATGGATATTGTTCTTCCAGCACGGAGAATACAAGTCATTCCCATTCAACATAGGATTTCCCGAGCTGGAAAAAGACCCGCCCTCGGGCAGCGATGATAACACGCTTTGCGACAATGCACAAGTAAGCTGGAAGAGCATTATAGAAGTAACGGCAGAGACGGATTTGAACGGCCACACTGAGATTACAGCCAGCAGCGACTATTTAGGATTATCGAAAGACGATTTCAAGATTTCCAATATCAGCGTGGACGGAACCCTGAGTGTGGTTTTGACTTATGACTATGCCGATGGTCAATGGAGGCCGGGCGGAGGCTTCGATTTGACTGTTTCCGGTAAATACCAATCACCGCCGACTTATGTTATATTCGTTGTAGTATTCATACCCGTGCCGACATACTATCGGTTCGCGGTCGATGCGAGTGTATCGGCCAATTGCCGGTTTACAGATGGCTCAGCCGAAAGGCCCGTCTTCAGTGGCGTGATACCCGTAGGGGCCGGACTTGAGGGGATGGCGGGCGTCGGTGCTGCCGACGTGCTGGCGGTTGAGGGCTATCTGAGAGGCGGAGTGAATTTTGAGTTTCAGGTGCCGGAGGAACCGCTTCTTAAGGACTGGTATTTGTCTCTCGACGGCGGGATAAGAATAGTCCTTATTTTCTACACGTATGAAAACAATTTACTTTCCTACAGGTGGCCCGAAGAAAAGGCGGCTGGGCTGGTTAGCGCGCAAGGCCTAAAGGCAGGGAATTTCGGGCCGATGCCACGCGATTATCTCAAGGCCGATTACGCCCGGTGGTATGGCAGTGCAAAGATGATCAAGCCGATGGATATGCAGCCGTTCGGCAAAGGCGGGACCGAGACCACTCTTCAAACTAACATCTTCGGCCAATCCGACGCGGTCTTAGCGGTATCGGGCGGGACGAAATGCTTGGTATGGCTCTACGATGAACCCAGCCGAAACAGCTTGGACAGGACGATGCTGGTTTACAGCATAAATAATGGCGGCGGCTGGTCGGAGCCGAACTGGGTTGACGATGACGGCACTGCCGACGCAATGCCTGCCCTTGCAGTTGACGCCGGCGGGAACTTTATCTGTGCCTGGGCCAACGCTTCGCAACTCATACCGGAAGGAACAGATTTGAGCGGCTTTGCGGATAAACTCGATATCCAGAGGGCGGTATATGACAATGGGACGGATAGATGGACATCTGAGACGGTTACTTCTGAGGGGGCTTTGGATTACAATCCCAAGATTGCCTGCGACGGCGGCGGGAGCGTAACTGTTGTCTGGACGCATGATAACAATAACGACATACTGGCAGAAAACCCGCCCGTTACGAATACACTCTTTGCCCGGACAAAGACCAGCTCTGGCTGGGAGGCTGCGCAGACAATAGCCACAGTAAGCGAGCTTGTGAAATACTCCGATGCCGAGGCCGATGCAATTAACAGCTATATTGTCTATTGCGTCGATACCGATAGCAATTTGGCAACCGATACGGACAATGAGCTTTTCTACACGGACAACGCAGGGGCGGGCTGGTCAGCGCCGATTCAATTGACCAACGATCCCAACGCCGATGTTAATCCCCAGTTCGTCAAGACGTCAACCGACTTGATGCTTGTATGGGCCAGAGACGGCAAGATTGTCAGCACAACGGACATTACCGGTATGACAGGCATAACCGATGTTGTATCCGAAGAAGGGTCTTCAGGCCAGCGAAGTTTCACCGCTACCGTAAGCCCGACCGACAATATCTCCGTAGTCTGGAACGACCCATCAGAGGAAGGCTCAGATATTTATACGGCGAGCTACGACCCAATTATGATGTGCTGGTCCGGCGTAGTGCAGATAACCGACAATCGGGATATGGAACGGTCGATCACAGCGGCCTATTCAGCGGGCGATACTCTCGACCTCGCTTACAACAAGGTCCATATCGAAGACGGCAATGGTCTGGCGGTGTTTGGCGAGGTTGACCTGTGTGTTTATGAATACTCCATTGCTGCCGACCTTGCAGTAACTGCAGAGAGTATCAGAATAGTCGAGCCCAATGCCGTGCCGGGCGATACCGCAGCTTTGCAGGCGACAATAGCAAATAACGGCGATATAGCCATAAACAATATCCCTGTGGCGTTCTACTGCGGCCAGACGGCAGATCCCTGCAACCAGATAGACGAGACTCAGATGATCATCGCAGATTTGGCCGCCGGCAACGAATTTGTTGCTTCTGTAAGGTGGACCATCCCGGAGAGTAATGAGCCGCTTAATGTTATTGTTGTAATTGACCCGAACCTGCAAATCGAAGATAAGAACAGGCAGAACAACTCCGCTTCCGCCAAAATGTTCGGCGCTAATGTATCTATTGAAAATGTTGTCATTGGACAGGATGCAGAGAGGAATTTCTACATAGCCGCCGATATTCTCAATTCCGGTTTTATTCCGGTCTCAGAGTATGTCAGTTGCATCATTGTTGATTCCAACGACCCTAATACGGTCTTCGATATCCAGCAGATTGCTATTCCTGACCCCAATCAGAGCCATACAATCATATTGACCGTTGCCCGTGAAGATTTGGATTATGGCCTCAACGAATTCAAACTGATCGTTGACCCTAATGACCAGCTTGAGGAATCTTCAAAGCTGGACAATGTAAGGACGCTCACGCTGAAAAACACTCCCCCCGGCGATTTTGTAATAGACGGGATTATCGACGCGCTTGACCTGGAGGTGTTGGCCTCGCAGTGGCTGCAAGAACCTGGTACACCTTCAGCAGATATTGCTCCCTGGCCGACAGATGAATTTGTCAACTTCCGTGACTTTGCACTCCTTACCGAGCAGTGGTTGGAAACATTTGAATAATTGAGCCAATATCGAGCAGAAATATGAAATGATAAGAATCAAGGACATAGTGCGTAGTAGCGGCCTTGAAGCAAAAGCTGGGTTAGAATTCGTGCTTGAGTATCTCGATTGTTCGGCGGCAGAGTTCT
Source organism: Sedimentisphaerales bacterium (assembly GCA_035288065.1). Taxonomy (GTDB): domain Bacteria; phylum Planctomycetota; class Phycisphaerae; order Sedimentisphaerales; family Anaerobacaceae; genus JAFGCD01. The sequence goes on from DATEBC010000455.1 coordinate 9,014, forward strand.
TGGCCGTAGTCCGTCCAGAGGCCCTGGCCCCAGTATCTAAAGCAGCTTGTCTGCGTCGTCATCAGGTGGAAGAGGGCCTTGCGATAACGGGCATCCGAGGTCGGGATGCCGACGGCGAGGACCTTCTCGGCGAAAAGGGCGCTTGCCTCCTGCATCGGCTCTAATACGTGGTCGTAGCCCCGGACCCAGGAGATATTGTTGGTCCAGCTCCCGCCCTCAATGTGGAATCGGCTGTCCTCTTTTGTAAGCTCGGCAATGAGTTTCGTCATCGCCTCCGGGCCGGCGGCGTCTGAGAATCTATCCCAAATTCGGCTCTGCATAATCGGCTGGACGCCAGGCAGGTCGGCCTCGGATACGCCCACGCTGTCGAGATATTCGAGGTACTCGGTTATATTGACCGGCGGGGTCGCCCCGGCGGAGGCCTCGGCCATAACATCTAAGTATTTGGATGGGAACTCATTCATCATAACGCCGCCGTTCTCGCCGTCGGCGATCTGGGTCACGACCGCGGGGACCGAGACGCCGCCTATGTTCCAGCGGCGAAGCGTCTTGGCCTCGTAGTAAGGCTGCATCTGGCCGACGAGCTTGCTGTCGCTGCCCTGAGTCTTGATGATAGCGGTTATGCCGACCGCCTGGCCCGTGGAATTTCGAGCGACGAGGCGGTGCGGTATGTGCGGATGGCGGACAGGCTCAGCGTCTTCAATTCGCTCGATAGTGTGCTCCTGGATGAGCAGCCATTGATAGCCGCATTCCTTCAGCGTCTTGACGAACTCGTAGCAGACGTCGGGGTGATTGGGCAGTGCCATCTCGCACGGCGAGAAACCTCTGACGCGGCTGAGGGCGTCGAAGCCGAAGAGCGCAGCGAAGAAGTGCTGCCAGGCGCGGACGTGGAGGCGG
>DATEBC010000456.1:0-5297 GCA_035288065.1 Sedimentisphaerales bacterium
GAGCAGATTCATTTGCTCTCTGCCTTGCTCATCGATCTTGTCGGCATAATCTGCTTTTATCCATTCCGTGAGGGTCTTGATCCCTCGGAGCGGGGCCTTCAAATCGTGCGATACTATGTATGCAAAATCGCTGAGGTCCTTATTTGCGCTCTGCAGTTTAGCCAGTATTTGGTGCTGTTTTGCTTGTATTTCCTTGCGTATTTTGATTTCGTCTTCGAGCTTGGCATTGGCGGAGGACAATTCGCTTGTTCGCCGGCGGACCCTTGTTTCCAATTGGGTTTTTGCCTGGACCAGCTCCCAATCCCGGTTCTGAATTTGTTCGAGCATTTCGTTAAATGCGTCTATGAGGAGGCCGACCTCGTCGTTGCTGCGTTTGACGGCGCGGGTGGAATAGTCTTCCGCTTGCGAGACTCTGTTTGCGACATCGGCCAAGTTGAGTATCGGCTCTGAGATTACTTTCTGAAGCCTTGATGAGACTATGTACGCGATAAGGACTGCAAAAAGCAGGACAGCAGCGGTTATCCTGATGCTGCGCATCAACATTCTATGTATCGGCGCCAGGTCCGAGCGCATACAGACTGTGCCGATGCGCTCACCGTCGAGCAGGATGCTTTTGAAGACGGTCAGGCGGCCATCTGCAAAACTGTGTCCATCCGTTTGGGTATGAGGCGGTTGGAGGCTTAGGCCTGCGTCACCTGCATAATAAGAGGCAAATTCTGTGCCGTCTTTGGAGTAAATTCCGGCGAACAAAACGGAGGGCTCTACGTGTATAGCCTTGAGTATCCGTTTTGCGTCTTCGGCATCTTGGAAAGCGACAGAGGCTCTGCAATTCTCGGCTATCATCTCGGCCTGTATCGACAGATTTCTTGCCGTATGTGCGCGGAGGCTTCGCCACTCCCACGCGATGAACGCGGCCCCGGCGAGCGTGAGCGAGGCAACGCATGTGAGCATAGTAATCCCAATGAGCTTGTGCCTTATCGCCATATTTTGCATAAAGGACATTACTATCGCCTTCTCTTATCTTGCGGGCTGGTTATGCGAGTTCTTTGGGTCATTCGGCGCAGTAGCCCATAACAATCAAAACTGTGGGCATCATCCCCAAAGGGATGGCTTAGCCACGTGAGGCGGTTCGACGCCGGAACAGCCTCTGCCTCCGAGGGGTAGGAGATTGCCACGTCGGCCTTCGGCCTCCTCGCAATGACCAGATTCCCAAAATTGACTGTTATGGGGTAGCACTCTTTCATTTGACCACCTTTGCGGCAAGGCGGAGCAACTGCGATCTGAGCTTCAGTTGCGCGCGTTTTGCCGCGGCGTCGCTGATTTCAAAACGCACCTTATTATCAATCATAACGAAATTCACAATACCGCCTGCATGGAGAAAGTCTTTGGCATCTCCAACCGTCAGAATCGGGTGCTCCTTGAGGGGGTCTATAATATCATTGAGGTATTCCTGCTCCGAGGAGCAGACAAAGACCAAGCGGCATTTCTTTGCTGCGTCGATCAGCCGAGCCAATTCTTCCTCTGCGCTTTGGCCGAGTTTTTTGAGTTCGGCAACGCTTTTGAGTCTCTTTACAACGACCTTCCTGTCTTTGATTTGTTTGTCTTTTACAGGTTCGAAGGCATTTCCGAAGGGGTCCTTGCCGATAATACCGAGCACAATAGGCTGGTTAGGCTCGCCCATCTTTTCGTTGGGCCAGTCCACGAATTTGATGAAGTTGTAGAGGAACGCCGCTTTGACCTTGTACTCCTGACTCGATTCGTCCTCGGCGCGCAGGGAAGGCGTAATCGTCATCACGAACGCCGTGATAATCGCACAGAACACTGTTTTCTGATTATCTTCCTTCATCAGGTGTTTATGCTCTTCTATCGGCTAAGCGTCGAATGATGATCAACCCATCGCTACCTGCCCCGGCGTTTCACTCAGCGTCCAATATTTGTCAATCATACGAATTATCCGGGCGGCTTCGGCATAGTCGGCGGACTTGACCATATAGCCTGCGACGCTCAGCTCGAAGCTTTCCACGATGTCTCGCTGCTCGTGTGAGGTGGTCAGGACCACTACAGGAATCATTCTGAGGATTTTATCGGCTTTGACAACTTTTAAGAATTCGATGCCGTTCATTTTAGGCATATTCAAATCGAGGAGAATCAGGCAGGGAGGGCGGCTATCCCCGCGTCTGAGGTAATCAATCGCCTGCTCGCCGTTGTCGAGGCGGATCAGTTGGTTGGCGATTCCGAGGTCTCGCAGCGAACGCTCCACGGTCATTGCGTCAAGATCATCGTCTTCAATAAGCAGTATTGGCTTGCGTTTTTCCATTTGTAAGCTCCTTTTGTCGGATAGGCACGGTGAAGTAAAAGGCGCTTCCTTCGCCCGGTGTGGATTCGAGCCAGATTCTGCCGCCGTGCATTTCGACGATTTTTTTTGCCACAGTAAGGCCCGCGCCGGTGCTCTCTAATTCGTCCCTCGAGTTGAGGGTTTGGAACATTCGGAAGATTCTCTCGAAATGTTTTTCATCGATACCTGGCCCGTTGTCTTGGACGCTGAATTTCCAGCAGCCGGCTTCCTGGCTGCAGGCGATTTTTATGTCGCCCTGCGGCTTGTCCATATATTTGATTGCGTTGCTCAGCAGGTTCGCGAAGACCTGTGCGATGCGGGTGGGGCCAAATTCGACTGTAGGCAGCTCGCCGGCTACGGTAATGGAGACGTTTGGGGGAGGCGCGACCGTATCGATGACTTTCGCAAGAAGCTCATTGAGATTGACATGGGCCGGCTGCTCGCTTGTCTGCGCTACCCTTGAATACTGAAGCACGCCTTCAATGAGGTTGTGCATTCGCTCGACGCGCTTTGTCAGCATTTTCAATTGTTCTTTGCCGGTTTCGTCGAGCTTATCGGCATGGTCGGCGGAGATCCATTCGACCAGGCTTTTGATCCCTCTGAGCGGGGCCTTGAGGTCGTGCGAGACTATATATGCGAAATCTTTCAACTCGTTCTCGGCACTCTCGATTTTTGCGAGCAGCTCTTCTGTGTCGTCTGCAAGATGTTTGTTCGGAATATCCGGCATACATAAATCCTCCATTGAAGTTGTTCTCACTTTGTCCGGGCAATTGCCTACTTTATAGTCGGCTTTTTAGGGCGGCGACATACCCAGGGAATTCCTGGTTTTACCGAGGCAAAGGCCCGTCCGGGGCGACCGATAAGAGAACATTTTGGGCGTTGTAGAGGCACTACGGGCGCACGAAACCGGTTTGGGACGGGGGGAGGGAGGACGAAATTAGTGTGGCGTTTGATAAATGGCACGACTATAAAAGAAACGGAATTCGGTTGTCTAAATAGATTTCTCCGCTCGCTGCGCTCGGTCGAAATGACAGTGTGGCTCGCTTCGCTTCCGCCTTCGCCAAGGCTACGGCGGACAAGCCGGTGGAAATGACAGGATAGTCGCGCAACTTGCGAGACGCGGTAGTAAACGCCTTTGAGATGGGAGCCTGGGGGGATTAGACGTAGGCGCAGGTTAGGCCTTCGTTTATGGCGTACTTGACCAGGTCTGCCACGCTTTTCAAATGCAGCTTCTTCATAAGCTGGCTGCGGTGCCACTCGATTGTTTTGGCGCTTAGATAAAGCTCTTTTGCGATATTTTTGGTTGACACGCCCTCAGCGATCAACTGGAGCACTTCACGTTCCCTGTTGGTCAAGACGGAATAGGCGGAGCTATCCTGCTCGGGGAGACGGTTAATGTATCCCTCGACGACTACGCCGGTTATCTCGGGGCTGAGGTAGGTGTGGTTTGCGGCGAGGTTGCGTATTGCCGTGATCAGCTCGTCGAATCCGCATCGCTTGGGGAGGAATCCCGAAGCGCCCGCTCTCAGGGCCTCGCAGACACAACGGCGGTCCGATTGCTCCGAGAGCAAGACTACTTTTGTGCTGGATGGCTCGTGGAGAATCTGGCGGGTGGCCTCGATGCCGTTGAGGTTAGGCATTGTGATATCCATAATCACTACATCGGGCTGGAGCTCCCTGGCAAGCTGAACGGCGGTTCGTCCATCGGCCGCCTCTGCGACGACGCTCATCCCGATTTCATTGTTTAGCAGCGACGTAATGGCCTCTCGCACCATCTTGTGGTCGTCTGCAATCAGTATTCTTATGTCCACGCTGATATTCTCCGGCAATAGCCGTTCATCGCCGTCGAGCCAAGAGGGGCCGATCAGGAGAAGAATCCTTCGAGGAATTTATAAAAGGTAAACGGGTTCCAGTTACCGACCTTGACCCTGGGCAGTTCGTACCGGGTGGCTGAGTCTGTGGCGGCGACGGTTCCATAGGAATTGGCGCAGGCCAGGGTGAAGCCGAGATTTTCGAGGGCGGCCATAGTTTTCGTTGTATGGCTGTCTTCGCAGCCGAACGGATAGGAGAAATACTCGATGCGGCGGCCCAATGCTTCTTCGAGCACGTCTTTGTTTCGAGCCAATTCTTCAATCTGCTGCCATTGGGGCAGCGCCGAGAGTTTTGTGAGGTTGTGGGTGTGCCCGCCGATGGTGATTAGCCCTCCATGCCGGAGCATTCGCAGCTCGCGTGCGTCCATTGTGCGATGGCAGTCCGGCTCGGCGGCTTTCGAGTCAAGGGCGCGCCTTATCTGACCGACAATCCTTCTCTGCACCGACGGGGTTCTGTTCGGCATGATTGAACACAATACGTCAAAGGTGCGAAAGGCGTCGCGTCGGTTTGTCAAAGACCACATATAGCAGCGGTCGTCTATCTCAATCTCCAAGTGCCCCCTGGGATTGCCTGCAATGAGGATGTCTTCCAATTCGTTCTGCCAGAATAGTTGCGGCTCTATGATTTGTGCGGAGGGGGTGAATACGGTAGCGAAGACGCGAAATCTTTCCAAGACATCTTTTGCCGTGTAGAGCAGGTCGGCATAACCGCCGTCAAACGTTATTGCTACGGTCCTTTCGGTGAAAGGCTCAGCGTTTTCGAGGTGGCGCCTAATTTCATCCATAGATATGACGTTGAAGTTCTCGGCCAGGTACCGGATTTGGCTCTCGAATTTGTGCGGCTGGACGGCGATCTGGAAAGGATCGTGGCAGAGCGTCGCGACGCGGTGGTATTGGAGAATTAGACAGGTATCTTCTTCTGCAATCCGGGCCGGCGCGTGCCTGGTTCCAACGGCACTGCGGGACGGAGAATTATCCATCTTGCTGCTGTCTGCCCCCATATTTGGTCTTGCGCCCGTACTGACCGATTTTAGTTTTTTGACACGGATTTACACAGATTAACACTGTTTCCGGGTATTTGGATTCCTGCT